>JAUTXM010000127.1 GCA_030838025.1 Acidimicrobiaceae bacterium | reverse complement strand
GCCAACGCCAACGGGCTGTTGTCGATATGGACCTTGGACAGGACCTCGCCCTCGGCGTTCTTCCGTACGATCACCGAGCGGCGCCGGTGCAAGTCGATACCCACATATTGTTGGTTCACGGGTTCCTTCTTTCGTCGTGAGGGTGTTGCCTTCGGAAGCCCCAGTGTTCCAACACCGGGACCCTCACGGCGAGAGGAGACCCCAACATTCTTCGCCACTTTGGTCGCCACGCCTTTCCTCCAAGACCACGGCGCCGGCCCGCTCAAACCGGGCCCTTCACGCAACAGCGGCGACCCGCTGCTTCATCACATCACCTCCCGGGCGCTCGATAACGCTCAGAGCCCTCACCGCAGCAAGCTTGTTCCGCCGTCACACGGGGTGTCCCTGTCCCGGCGATAGGTCATGTTGCCCGAGCGTCAGAGAGCCGCATGTTCTGGGATGTTGTCGGCGCGCTGTAGGTCGGCCGGATCTTGCCAACATTTTGCCAACAGATTTTCACCGCTTTCACCGGCAGGCGCCGCCCACGAACCCTTTTTCGCCGTTAATCCACTGCTCAGCAGGCTCGTGCGGAATTCTGCCCACTCTCTCAAGGTGACGACAGGGGTTCGAATCCCGTTGGGGCTACAGCTAAAATGCCTGGTCGGAGACGCACTTTCGTTTGGGTCCCCAGCTGGACCGGACGGCTTGCCAACAATCTGCCCACAGAGTTGGTCGATGAAGGGACACACGAGGTACCGGGCAGGGCGTGGAGAGTCGTCGTGACCGCGGGTACCGATCCCCGCACTGGAGCGCGCCGGAACTTCTACGAGACCGATCACGGCGCCGACAACCGGACCCGGCGCCAAATTAGCCGACGGCCGCTTGGCCGAGCTAATCGCCGCCGTCGAGTCCGGTTGTCGGACTAGCTGGTTATGGGCTAGCTGAAGAACCCACCGGTCAACACCAATCGTTGCGTGGAGACGATCGGGGGTGGTCCATCGATGACGCTGACAGAGACGAACCGCGGGAACTGGCCGCCTAGGTTGAATGGCTTGATGGAGCCGGATCCCCCGTTGAGAGTGATCGTCCCGACGGCACCGCCTCCGTAGTAGACCCATAGGACGGTGCCGTTGGCCAGCTTGACGTTGCTCACCGAGACGGTGAGGACCGTGAAGCCCCCGCAGGCGGTGAGCTGGGATTCGTCGGCGATGGCCTGGCCGCTCGGGGTTGTCCCGGCGATGGCGGCACCCGACAGCGCCTCTTTGCCGCCCGGTGCCTTCTGGCAACCAGGCATCCCGGGCCCCGGCGGATTGCCGACGGTAATGCTGAACCTTTGCACCGTCACGGCGCCTGCGCTGTCGGCGATGGTGACACTGAAGACGGGAACACCAGTCTGTGCCGGCAGCGTGCCCGAGATCAGGCCGCCGGGCGTGACGGTCATGGCGGCGGGAAGGCCGGTCGCCGAGTAGGTGTAGGGCGCCGTCCCACCTCGGCCGACGAACAGGCCGGCGAAGAAGTTGCCGTGGATGACTGGGTAGCCGCCGTTGTAGTCGCATACGCCGGCGGTGCACGGCATGCCGCTCGTCTCAAACGTCAGCGGTGTGGGACCGGAGCCTGTGGGGACGCCGGATCCGGTCAGCGCCACAGCCTGCGGGCTTGCTGGTGCGTTGTCGACATAAAGCACGGTGGCATTCACAGCGCCGTCCGCGGACGGGTGGAAGTCGAAGGCCTGGGTGCACGTGCCCCCGGCCGGAACCGAATTTCCGACGCAGTTGTCAACGACGTCGGTGTAGTCGAGCACTCCCGGTCCGCTGGTCGACACCCGGTTGAAGAAGAGCGCCGACGTGCCGGTATTGGTGACCGTAATGGTCTGCGTCGCGCTAGTGGTGCCGACGGTCTGCGGTCCGAACGGGAGCGACGTGGGCGAAATGGTCACTTGGGGGCCCGTTGCCGTCGCTGGCGGAGTCACCGGCGGTGGAGTGGGAGTTGACGTTGGTGGGGAGGGAATCGGCGGCGGTGTGTTCGTCGGCAGGCAACCGGCCAGACTCGATGACAGTGATGTGCTGCCGTCGCTGACGGTGATCTGGCAGTTGGTCGAGGAATAGGGTGACGCCTGGATCTTGAAGGCGCCCATGGAGTCGCTGGTGGTTGTGATGCTGCCCGGGTTCACGGTGACTGTGTGACTCGGCAACGCGCCGACGCCCTCGACTCGTAGCTGGGTGCCTTGTAGCTCGCTTTTCGTGACGCCCACGGCGGCGTTGGCCGATGTCATCGGCGCCAAACCTACAAGCACTGGCGCCGCCACCAGCGCCGCTAAGAAAACTGCCAACTTCATCGAGGCTCCTTTGTCGCTCGCAACACGCGTGGACCCACGCGTGCCTTCCCACAGAGTGCTGCGGAACCTCCGCTCCCGGTATAGGACAATGGTCGTAGTACCGGGCCGAGCCTCAAGTCGACGATCGAGTTGACCCTCGCACCATCCGCCTCAGAACCAAGATTGGAATATTTCTCCGACGGGCAAGCTCCGCTAACCAGATCAGGATGGTCCTAAGACCAAAGTCCAATAGAAAATCCACTGAGGCCGAGGCATCGTTGAGGCCGGCCACTGCGCAGAACGCTACGCGCAAGCACCGGTCCCACATCCCAAGGAGCCCGAGATGCATCGACACCACGGAAGTCTTCCTCGGAAAGGCCTTCGATTCCCTGCAGCGGTCATCGCCGGTTCATCCATGGTCTTGCTCGGGTTGGGGCTCAATGCGGCTCCGGCCGCAGCGGCGGCCACGACATCTGTGAACGTCGTCTGCGCCAACGTCTACGGCCCCGGCGGTCTGGTCCAAGCCATCAACACCGCCAACCGTTCAAGTCGACCGACCACGATCAGTCTGGCAGCCAACTGCACCTACCCCCTCAGCATGGCCCGCGCCGCCCTGTGCTGCAGCCTCAGGGATCGCGATGGTCTACCTGCCGTCACCGCGAACGTCACGATCCTCGGGCACGGCACCGCAACACGCCCGGGCGCTACCATCGCCCGGAGCCTGGCGGCAGGTTCTCGCACTTTCCGGATCATTGAAGTGGGTCCGAGTGGAAATCTCACCCTACGGGGACTGAACATTCTCGGCGGACTCAACTACCTCGGCGGAGGGATTTACAACAACATGGGCGGCCAATTGACGTTGGATCACAGCAACCTCATCCAGAACCACTCCATCAACGCGAACGACAGCGGCGCCGGAGGGGCGGGGGGTGGGCTGACCAACGCTGGGACAGCCTCGTTCACCAGCGGAAGCACGGTTGCAAACAACACCTCAGAGGCAACCATGAACGATTCCTCGGCTTCGGGCGGCGGCATCGAGAACTTTGGGGACCTCGTCATGGCCGATTCGGCCGTTACAGACAATCGCGCTACCGCGCTCAGCACGAGCATTGGCATCGCCGAAGGGGGCGGCATCTTCAACTCCGGCACAATGGTGCTGACCAACACGCCTGTGAGCGGCAATATCGTTGAATCGGACACGAACGGCCCCTTCCCGACCGGCCTGGCCGCCGGTGGCGGCATTGCCAACGACCAGTTCCAGTCGGCCTCCACCGCCAGGCTCGACCACAGTCCGGTCACGGGCAACTCAGTTGCGGCGCCAGGCGGTGGCGACGCACGCGGTGGCGGCATCGACATCGTCAATGGCGCCGTCACTATCAACAATGGCGTCATCACCCGAAATGACGCGGATCCCCGAGGTGCCGCGACCGCCGGCGGTGGCGGGATCTACCTCACGGCCGGGACGGTGGCGTTGAACCAAACTCGGGTAACCAGCAACAAGCCCGACAACTGTGAACCCACGGGCGCCGTGCCCGGCTGCACCGCCTAGCTCTGCGGGTTGCAGGTCTCTACTTCGGCCCCCGCCTGCGATCATTGGGTTCATGACTGACGAGCGCACGACTGTCACGCTCCCGGGAGACGCTCCGACAGCGGTCGAGTTGCTTATCGCCGTGCGCGGCGGCGACGTGGCTCTGATAAGACGCCTCCTATCAGAGAACCCTGATTTGGCCAGGGCGAGATTCGGCGCCAGAGGCGGTACGCGCACCGCGCTCCATTTCGTCACCGATTGGCCTGGTTACTTCCCACGGGGCCCCGACATCGTGAAGCTGCTGATCGACTCCGGCGCTGATCCCAACGCCGCTACCACCCCGGCACCCCCCGAGACACCTCTGCACTGGGCCGCGAGCAGCGACGACGTGGACGTTGCGGTGGCACTGATCGACGGGGGTGCCGATCTTGAAACCCCCAACGGCTCTATCGGAACGCCCCTCGACAATGCGGTGGGATATGGCTGCTGGCACGTGGCGCGCCTACTTGTGCTGCGGGGCGCCCGAGTCGAAAAGGTTTGGCACGCCGCTGCCCTCGGCCTGCTCGACCGATTGGACGATCTGCTCGTGCCCAAGATCGACCCTCAGCAGATCTCACAGGGATTTTGGCACGCCTGCGCCGCCGGTCAGCGCCGTGCCGCCGATCGCCTCTTGAGCGCTGGCGCTGATCTCAACTGGGAACCAGACTATGCAGAAGGAACGGCGTTGGATGCGGCCACGGCTCTGGGAACTCGACAAAGCAATGTTATTGAGTGGTTGCAATCCATTGGCGCTCGCTCGGTCCAGGCGCCCGAATAGGACCGCGTCGGCGGCCAGAGATCAGCGCAACGGCATTCTCGGCGCGGTGTCCCACGCAACGTTGTTGCCCGACGCCAGCCGACCCGGGCGGCGCTTGAGCGACCGGCAAAACCATTCTTGCCACTCGATGTATCTATTTCATCGGTTTGTGGCAACAATGAAACCGAACCGGCCCTTAGGCCTCCCGGGAAGGCGGTGAGAGGGCAACCCGGCTACCCGAGTAGACGATCACCCTCTCGTGAGGTGACGCGTAGGCAGTACCCATTCGGGTCGAGAAGCCTGAAGTCCTCCAGACTCCACGGTCGCGGTTGGAGATCCTCGTCGATCGGCCACCCGGACTCGCGCACTCGGTCGCCGACGCCGACGCCGACGCCGACGCCGACGCCGACGACCAGCCCTTCCTCAGGGCCAGTTGGGTTCTTCGCCACGAAGCTCCACCTTGGACAATGTGGCAAGGGCCAGGATGGGAACGGTCCGATGAAGGTCCGTTAGGCGGGTTTGCCCGGTGGATTTGGTCGCGTCACGCCCCCGAGGTGGCCATCGGCGTCGGTGGTCAGACCAGGCGGCCCATTCGTCGTCAGGCACGTCGGTGGACTCGTCCGTTAGGGAGGGCGAGCAACAGCCGGTGCGCTACATAGGTCAGGACGGCGTGTCGGCTGCCAGGGCGGTGTGAGCCCACTCGGTGACCGAGCGTGTCACGGTAGGTTGGCTTGATGGCCGGCCCGAGCAGCAAGGCCCCGGCGGTGGAGGTGCCGGTGGGTGACCGCACGGTGCGAATTTCGAACCCCGACCGGGTGTACTTCCCGGCCCGCGGGGCGACGAAGCTCGACGTGGCTCGCTATTACCTGAGCGTCGGCGACGGGATCGTACGGGCCCTGCGTGATCGGCCGTGCATGTTGCACCGCTTTCCCGAGGGAGTGAGCGGCGAGAAGGTGCATCAGAAGCGCTTGCCTCATGGAGCTCCCTCGTGGGTCGAGACCGTCCGGGTCGATTTTCCGTCCGGCCGGCACGCCGACGAGTTGTGTGTGACCAGTCTGGCGAGTGTCATTTGGGCGGTTCAGATGTCGACGGTCGAGTTTCACCCCTGGAACTCGCGCCGGGCGGACACCGAACGCCCCGATGAATGGCGCATCGATCTCGACCCGATGCCGGGGTGCGAGTTTGACACCGTCCGACGCGTGGCCCACATTTGTCGCGAGATCTTGGACGAACTTGGCGCGGTCGGCTGGCCGAAAACGTCGGGGGGGTCGGGGTTGCACGTCTATGTTCGGGTCCAGCCGCAATGGGGCTTTGGTGATGTGCGCCGAGCCGCGCTGGCATTTGCCCGAGAGGTCGAACGCCGGGCACCGGACGATGTGACGACCACCTGGTGGCGAAAGGATCGGCCCCCCGACAAGGTTTTCGTCGATTACAACCAAAACGCCCGTGATCACACCATCGCCAGCGCCTATTCGCTGCGCGGCGTCCCGGAAGCCACCGTTTCGACACCCATCACCTGGGACGAGGTCGACGACGTGCATCCAGAGGACCTCAACATCGCGACCGTCCCCATTCGGGTCGCCGCTGTCGGCGACCTGCACGAGGGAATCGATGACGCGGTATTCTCTCTCGAGCCGTTGCTGGAGTGGGCGGGGCGAGACGAGGCCGCTGGGGTGTCCGACCCGGGTGGCGACTGAGGCATTTACCCCAGAGAGTCGCATTTGCTGCTCGGTCCGGGCTCCGGCGACGAGGGTTTTCAACGAGGAGCGCCGCGAACATATGGCGATCATCGGGCGCTCATTCCGACATGATGGGAAAAATGGCCCGGTCGGCAGCCGGCTCGTCGGCGAAGCGTTGCAACCCGCCCCGGATGGCCCGACGCAGGATGCGGATGCCCCCGAAACGCACTCGAGCGATGCAGTGTATGCGGCCCTCGTGGACGGGGGCGGGGCATCATCAACCGCCTCCACCAACCACCGAGGCCAACAGGGCGCCAAGGGCGCTGGCCAATCCGCTGCTGGCAGCACGGACGACGTGGCCCCGTAATGTGGCATACGGACCCTCACCCATCGCTCCATCAGTGGCCGCCGCTGACGAAGTGTCGCCGACCACCGAGGTGCATCTGAGAAAGTAAGCGCCGATGAATGCTGATGCCATCCTGCAACTGTGGGAACGGGTGTACGGCGGATTGACTGATGGTCAGCGGCGCTCCTTCCTGGCGCGTCCAGAAGTTGCAACGCTCGCCGAGCTCCCCGATCAAGCGGTTCTTTCGGCTGTCTCGCAGAGCCCCAAACTGGCCCGGATCGCGGCCCGAGCGACCAACGACGCATGGTGGTACGAAGGTGCTCCATGTGAGGAGGACAACCTTCCTTGGTGCGCTCGGTGCAAGTCGCACCCGTATCCCGCCGTGGTGTTGATGACCACGGGATGGAGCGCAGCATTCCATCGGTCGGCCGACTGCGAGTGGCTTGCCCGGGGTCAGAACGCAGTCGCGAGTAGGGGCGGAGCACCGGCCCCTATCGAAAAGGTACCGGTGCAGGTCGCGCTTGGAGCGGGCAAGTTCGCTTGCCTGGCGTGCTTTCCGCAGTCGTGAAACGCGACCATACGAAGGCCTTGGCGGCCGGTCGCTCGGCCGGGATGGCCCGCCTGCCGCCTATGCGGTGAGCCGGGGTCGAGGAAGACCGCGTCTGCTCAGCGGGTGCGTCGCACGGGCTCGACCGCCAGGATGTAGTCGGTGAGACGGGCCGCGACCTCGAAGACCAGTTCGGCCGCGTCGAGGTCGGGGTCGGGCCAGGTTTCGGAGAGCCGGCGCCAGCCATTCCTCCCGAGAAAGGGCCCGATCGTCGCCTCGTCGCCGATCTGGGCGCGCCACACGCGCTCCGCGGCAAGGAGGTGGGCGGCAACCGCTTCGTTGTCGGATTCCTGCGGGTGCTCGGCGTGAAATCCCACCTCCAGTGCCGTCACCGCTGCTTCCTCGACGTGATCAGGGCTGATGACCTGCGCCTCGTAGTGCTCCCGGGGCGGCGTCTCCTCGTCGAACCAGACCTTGATACCGAATCGGCGAGCCCGGTACCGGAGTTGGCCCAGCTCGCGAGGCACCAGCCCTTGCAGAGCGTCGGCCACCTCGTCGAAGAGGGAAAGCTCCATCGGCCAAGCATGGTCGATGGACCGCCGCCGCTCGCCGGGGGCGCGGCCTGCGGCCTGCCGACCGCCGGATGCCGCTTGCCGCCGACCGCCCCCTGCCGCCTGCCGACCGCCGCATGGCGCCTGCCGCTTGCCGCCGACCACGCCCAGTGTCGGACAGGTGCCGCGGGCGCATCGACAGGGAAAGGGCGATGCAGTCAGCTGCGAACGGCGTCAGCCGCCGGGAGCGGGAGCGGGAGCGGGAGGAGGCTCGACGGTCCACTCGACGCCGTTCCAATACCTGACTCGATCCTCGGTGGGAACCTCGCCGCCCCCCGCCGCCGGCCGCGACAGCGTTTCGGAAACACCGTCGACGAGCGACTGGAAGATCGCCTCCCTCCGACCACGGTCACCGAAGCTCGGCCGGACAGGGCTCTTGCCGGTAAGCGTGAGGACCGACGAGCCATCCCCGGCCGCCTCGACCGACGAGTCGAACGACTGCCCCCACGAAAAGGCGGTGGCGTTAGTTGACCAGTGGACCCGACGGGCCTGCTCCCAGAATGTCGCCTGGGTGGTGACCCGAGGCAACGAGGCCCGCAGCGCTCGCCACAGCGCGTCCTCCCCAACCGGGAATGCCTGCGTGAACCGCTGCGCCACTAACGCTCGCGGGCGGTTCGGCCCTTCAGGCCGCGACGGGCGGCACGGTAGAGCGCCCGGGCGATCGTGACGGGGTGATTGAGCGCCGTTGTCAACTGTCCCCCGAGCGTGAGGGGGTCGCGTGCCACGCCCAACTGGCGCAACGGCGTGCTCAGATCGAAGTAGATCCGCTCGCCGACGAGGTCCTCCCCGTCGAACTGGAAGATCACCGCCATGCGGAAGTCGACGGAGCGTCCCGTGGCCGGCAGGCCGCGCCAGTTGCCCTCATGGGTGCCGGTAAAGCTTCCCTCCACCAGCACGGCGTCGTCCCCCGGCGTCACCAAGGTTGGCTCGAAGCGGAAGTCGGGAAATGCGGTGCGGTTTTGTTGCAGGAAGGACGCCACGCCCGACACCCCGTCGTGGATCTCGCCGGTGGCGACGATCTCGTAGCGCGCTCGTCCGAAGACGTCGATGCACTTGGGAAAGTCGTGCTCGTTCTCGAGGCGCATGTGCTCGAGGACTTTCGCGACGTGCCGATCCCGCAGCTCCCCTTCGGCGGCCACGGTCGGACCCTACCAGCGGCTGTGAAGTAGCGTTGTCCGCCACTCATGAGCAATGGCGCCAGGAACAGCGTTCCCCCCGGGAAGCTCGGCCTTCCTTATTTGGGCGAGTCGCTGGCCGTGCTGCACAACCCCTTCGATTTCCTCGACGTGCGCCGGGCGCGCCACGGGGACGTTTTCAAGTCCCGGCTGCTGGGCCGCACGACGGTGTTCCTCGCCGGGATCGAGGGCGCCGAGGCGTTCTACGACGACCGAAACATCAGCCGCGCCGACGCCCACGCCTTCCCGATCGTCGACCTGTTCGGCGGCGTCAACATGGAGATGTACGACGGACCCCGCCACCACGCCCTCAAGTCGATGGCCCTCACCGCCTTCGACCGGGGCTCCCTGGCGGGGTACCTGCCCGGGCTGCAGGGCCTCATCGAGCACCGGCTGGCGGGGTGGGCAGAGGCAGGCGAGTTCTCGGCCACCGCCGAGCTGCGCAAGCTGGCGATCGAGGCGATCTGCCTCAACCTGCTCGGCTTCGAACCGGGCCCGAGGACCGACGCCATCTGCCGGGACTACGCCACCGTGCTCAAGGGGTTCGTATCCCCCCCGCTGGCCCTTCCCGCCACGCCGTACGGCCGCGCCCGCCAGGCGCGCGACCGGTTGCTGACCACCATCGGGGCGACGATCGTCGAGCATCGCCGCCACCCGTCCGACGATGGCTTGTCGCGGCTGCTGGCCGCCCGGGCCGACGACGGACGGGCGTACACCGATGACGAGGCGGTACTCGAGGTGCACCACATCGTCATCGCCGGGTTTGTCGTCTATGCCCTGATGGCCGAAGTGCTGCGCCAGCTGGCCGAGCAGCCTGAGCTGGCGCGGCGGTGCGCGTCGGAGATTCGTGACCACGCGAAGACCGGGCCGGTAACGCTCGAGGCCCTGCGCCGCCTCCAACTCGCCACCCGGGTCGTGCTGGAGACGAAGCGCTTCGTCCCACTCGTTCCGCTGGCGTTCGGTCGGGCCCAGCGCAGCTTCACGTGCGCCGGACTTCGGGTGCGGGAGGGCTGGCGGGTGTACCTGTCGCTGCACCTCTGCAACACCGACCCTCGCCTGTTCCGCCAGCCCGCCCGCTTCGACCCGGATCGCTTCGGCCCCGAACGGGCCGAGGGCGACCAGCACCGGCTGGCCTTCATCCCCCAGGGGGCGGCGCCGCCCATCGGGCACCAGTGCCTGGGCCTCGAGTACTCGACGGTCTTGACCCTGCTGTTCCTCACGCTGGTCGTCCGGGGCTACGAGTGGCAAGTGCCCGCCCAGGACTTCACCATGCGCTGGAACACCCTCCCGCCCGAGCCCCACGACGGCCTCCGGGTCTCGCTGCGAACCCGCTCGGGCGGAGTTGCCTAACGTGCCCGCCGCCGATCGGGGCTCGAAAACGAATTCGGGAAAATACCTCCCGAGGTGCGAGACACGGGCGGCGGGAGGCATTTTCCCCGCCCTGGCATCGCAGGGTCGGCGCGGCACGCGGTGACAATCCCCTGCGAGGTCGGCCGGCTGACCCTGGAAGAAAAGGCCTCGCTGTGTCTGGGCTCCGACTTCTGGCATACCCGGGCCATCGATCGGCTGGGGATCCCGGCGATCCGGCTGTCCGACGGGCCCCACGGGCTGCGCACCCAGCCCGAGGAGGCCGATCACCTGGGATTGGCGGGCAGTGTTCCCGCCACCTGCTTCCCGACTGCGTCGGCCTTGGGCTCGTCGTGGGATGTCGCCCTGCTGGAGCGCGTGGGCGCCGCCTTGGGCCGTGAAGCCCGGGCCCTCGACGTCGCCGTCGTGCTGGGGCCAGGACTCAATATCAAGCGTTCCCCCCTCTGCGGGCGCAACTTCGAGTACCTGTCGGAGGACCCGGTCCTCTCGGGCGATTTGGCGGCCGCGATCGTCCAAGGCATCCAGAGCCAGGGGGTCGGGGCATGCGTGAAGCACTTCGCGGCCAACAACCAGGAAACGGATCGACTGCGGGTCAGCGCCGCCATCGACGAGCGGACGCTGCGGGAGATCTATCTGACGGGCTTCGAGCGGGTCGTGACACAGGCGCAGCCGTGGACGGTCATGTGCGCCTACAACAGGGTCAACGGCACGTATGCGTCGCAGCACCGGCAGCTCCTCACCGAGGTGCTGCGGGGCGAGTGGGGCTTTCGGGGACTGGTCATGTCGGACTGGGGCGCGGTGCATGACCGCGTGGCGGCGCTGGCGGCGGGACTCGACCTGGAGATGCCCCCGAATCTGGGCGTAAGCGAGGCGCAGATCGTGGCGGCGGTGCGCGCCGGTGACCTCGACGAATCCCTCCTCGATGCCGCGGTCACCCGGATCCTCGCGTTGGTGGACCAGGCCGGGCGCACTGCTGCGGTCGGGACCGGCGCCTCGTTCGACGCCGATGAGCACCACGCCCTGGCTCGCACGGCCGCCCAGGGGTGCGCCGTGCTGTTGAAGAACGAGGACCAGATCCTCCCGTTGCAGCCTCAGGTGGGCGCCACGATCGCGGTCATCGGAGCGTTCGCCCGGACGCCTCGCTATCAGGGCGCGGGCAGCTCGCAGGTCAACCCGACCCGGCTCGACAACGCGCTCGACGAAATCCTTGCCCTGGCCCCGCCCGGCGTGGAGGTTGCGTTCGCGCCCGGCTTCGACATCGACGCCGACCAGGTCGAAGGAAACGCGGCCCTGCGACGTGAAGCCGTGGCGCTGGCGAGGGGCGCCGAGGTGGTCGTCGTGTTCCTGGGGTTGCCCGACAGGGACGAGTCGGAGGGCGTCGACCGCACCCATCTGGACCTGCCGCCGAGTCAGACCAGGCTCCTGGCGGAACTGGCGGAGGCGAATCCCGGCATCGTGGTCGTCCTGGCCAACGGCTCCGCCGTCCGCCTCTCGGACTGGGAGGATCACGCCAAGGCGGTGCTGGAATGCTGGCTGTCCGGTCAGGCCGGCGGGGGCGCCGCGGCCGACCTGCTGTTCGGTCGGGCCAACCCGTCGGGACGGCTGGCCGAGTCCCTTCCCCGGCGCCTCCAGGACACCCCCTCGTACCTGAACTTCCCCGGCGATTCGGGTCAGGTGCACTACGGCGAGGGCATCTTCGTCGGCTACCGCGGTCACGACGCACTGGAGCAGCCGGTCAGCTATCCCTTCGGCCACGGCCTGTCGTACACCACCTTCGAGTACCGGGACCTCTCTGCCCGGGTGTCGGGCCGCCACGACGATGGTGACCTCGAGATCTCCGTGAGTTGCGTCGTGACCAACACCGGGAGCCGGGCCGGCAAGGAGGTGGTGCAGCTCTACGTGCGAGACGTCGAGGCGTCGGTGGCCCGCCCGCTGCGGGAGCTGAAGCGGTTCACCAAGGTCAGCCTGGCGCCGGGAGAGGCCACAACGGTGACCCTCCGGCTCGCCAGCCGCGACCTGTCCTACTGGTCGGTCGCACGACACGGCTGGGTGCTGGAAGCGGGTCATTTCGAGATCGCCGTCGGCGCCTCATCGCGTGATCTCAGGTGCAGGGCAACGCTCGACATCGCGGCCCAGCCGATCCGCCCGCCACTCGGTGCGATGTCGACCCTCGACGAATGGCTCGCCGACCCCGCCGGATCCGTGGCCTTGCGGGCCGCGGTGGGCACCGACGAAACCGGGCGACCACGAGGGGTCGTGGGTGGTGACGAGGAACTGCGCAAGGTGATCGGTAGCTTCCCCCTGCGCACCCTGGCGGCGTTCCCGGGAAGCGGCCTGGACCACGAGATGCTCGACACCCTGATCGAACAGCTCGACGGTCCCGTCGGCCCCGACGCCGGCACCGGTTGAGTGCTCACTCGCGGAGCAGGGGCACCGAGACGCCCAAGTCGCGGCCGAGGAGCACGGCCCGGGTGATGGCCGCCGAACCGTAGCGGTCCCGTACGTCGTCCAGTGTGGCGTCGAGCGCGCCGGGGGGGCTGGCGCGGGCGCCAGGGCGGCCGAACGGCAGCGCCAGCTGGATCGAGCCGTCATCGTCGAGGTTGCCCAGAGCGACGCCGAGCAGTGTCAAGCCCTTTCGATCGATGACGGGCCCGGCCGCGGCAACCAACGCCCGGACCGCGGTCAGGACCGTCTGGGTCTGCGCAGTCGCCCGCTCCAGGGTGTGCGACCGGGTCGCCCGGGTGAAGTCGTCGAAACGCAGCCGAACCATGACGGTGCGGGTGACCCGGTCGGTGGCCCGGAGTCGGCGGGTGACGCGGTCGACCAGGCCGACGACGACTGCGTCGATCTCCTCCGGCGATTTCGCCGAGCGGCCCAGCGCATGCTGCGAACCGATGGCGCGGCGTCGGCGGCCCGTCTGTACCGGGCGCGGATCGAGGTTGTGGGCCAGCGCGTGGAGGTGGCGTCCCGAACCCTGCCCGAGCAACGAGACCAACACGGTCTCGGCCAGCGCCGCCACCTCGCCGACGGTCGTGATGCCCTGCTCACGCAGCTTTTCGGCAGTCACCCGCCCCACGCCCCACAAGCGCTCGACGGCGAGCGGGTGGAGGAAGGCGAGCTCTCCCTCTGGGGGCACGACGAGCAGGCCGTCGGGCTTGGCGACGCCGCTCGCCACCTTGGCCAGGAACTTGGTCCGTGCCACCCCGACGGTGATCGGCAGGCCGACGCGTTCGAGGACGTGGCGGCGCAGCTTCTGGGCGATGTCAGTGGGCGTGCCCGCGAGTCGCCGGAGTCCGCCGACTTCGAGGAACGCTTCGTCGATCGACAGGCCCTCGACCAGCGGTGTCGTCTGTTGGAACACCTCGAACACCGCCCGGCTGGCCTCGGCGTAGGCGAACATGCGGGGCGCCACGACGACGGCCTGCGGGCAGATCCGCCGAGCTTGGGCTCCGCCCATGGCGGTGCGGATCCCGAACGCCTTGGCCTCGTAACTGGCCGCCAGGACCACCCCCGCACCGACGATCACGGGGCGGCCCCGCAGACGAGGATCGTCGCGCTGCTCGACTGAGGCGTAGAACGCGTCGAGGTCGGCGTGCAAGATGGTGGCGTCCGTGGGCACGAACACATGTTCGCACATCGCTGTGACCGGAATCCGACTCGGGAAATCCTGCGCCCGCCGATGACTACCGGGCCTGGTGATCGTCTGACCGAGGTAAAGCGCGACCGCGCCCCTGGGCTGCTCGAGGGCTCAGGATTAGCGTGACGGCCGAGACGAGGAGGCATGTCGATGTCCGAGACCCTGGTGATGGTCGGTACCGCCAAGGGGCTGTTCTCCCTGCGTTCGAGTGACGGGCGGCGCGGCTTCGAGGTACACGGCCCAGCGCTGGCAGGCGAGGAGGTGTACGCCACCTGCATCGACAACAGGGGTCCCGCACCTCGGCTCTTTGCCGGGTCGGTGAGCATGCATTGGGGTCCCGTCGTGCGCAGCTCCGACGACGGCGGCCAGTCCTGGTCCGAGGAAAACCGGGCCGCGATCGCATTCCCCGACGACACAGGCGCCGCCTTGGCTCGGATCTGGCAGCTCACACCGGGAGGCGCCGACGAGCCAGATGTCGTCTACGCGGGAGTGGAACCGGCGGCGCTGTTCCGCAGCGACGACGGCGGTCGGAGCTTCTCGTTGGTACGGGCCCTGTGGGAGCATCCGCACCGGCCGGAGTGGAACCCGGGCGGAGGAGGACTGTGCCTGCACACGGTGCTGGTCCACCCGACCGATCCGTCCCGGCTTCTCATCGCGGTGTCGGCGGCGGGCGTCTACCGCAGCGACGACGGGGGAGCGAGCTGGCGGGCGAGCAACGCGGGAATCGTGGTCACGTTCCTCCCCGACGCTCCGACACCGGAATTCGGCCAGTGCGTCCACAAGGTCGCCCGGGACGCGGTCGACCCCGAGCGCCTCTATTTGCAGCACCACGACGGTATCTACCGCAGCGACGACGGGGGCGGCTCGTGGACCCCGATGGAGTCGATCGGAGGGGTCGACTTCGGATTCCCGGTGGTCGCCCACCCGACGGTCGGCGACACCGCCTACCTGCTGCCCTTGCAAGGGGCGGAATACCGTTGCACCCCTGACGGCCGTTGCATTGTGTGGCGCACGACCGACGCAGGCCGGTCATGGTCGCCGCTCACCGACGGCCTCCCGCAGAGCGACGCCCATCTGACCGTCCTTCGTGACGGGTTCACGACCGACGGAGACGACCCGGCCGGGCTGTATTTCGGAACCCGCAGCGGCGAGGTGTACGGGTCGGTCGACGGCGGGGACTCGTGGCGGGTACTGGCGGCGCACCTGCCGCCCGTATTGTCGGTTCGAGCGGCACCGATCGGCTGATCGGGTCGTCGGTGCATGTCCAACTCCGCGTGCCCGCCGCCCTCCGAGAGGGAGGTGGCGGGCACTCGGTACTTTCCTTTGACCTGGACGACGGCTCGACGGTCGACGATCTGCTCGATGCCATCGCGTCGGGGTATCCCGCCCTCGAGCGCCGCATCCGCGACGAGCAAGGGGTACTGCGGCCCCACGTCAATATTTTTGTCGGCGAGGAGAATATTCGCAGCCAGAGCGGTGCCGGCACCGTATTGCGTACCGGTTCCGAAGTGTCGATCCTGCCGGCCATTTCCGGCGGATTCGACCGCTGAGCTACTAACGACCCGTCAAACAGAACTGCACCCTGGGGTCGTCGAGTGCGGCAATGAATTCAAGGATTCACGCCTCGGCCGTCTGATCGGCGATATAGCGAGCCACGTCGGCCAGGGAATTGCTTTTGCGATATATCGCCCGTTGCCGGTCGGCGCCGGTACCACCCCCAAGAATTCCACGTACGCCGTCGTCGATGCGGTCCCAGGCGTCTGCTTCCTCGAGCGCCGGTCGCAGCGTGGCCATCATGGTCAGGACCACGTCTCGTGCCGGGAGAAGCGACGCCGAGGCGACGTCGATCAGACGTTCTTTCAGGCCGTGGCGCGCCGATCGCCAGACGGCGGCCTCGAGGAGTTCGGGCCGAGCCTGGTGAAGTTCACGGCCCGCCTCGGCGTCCCGGCGGGCGGTGGCGGCCATGGCGGCAACCAGCGCAGCGACGGTCACCGCCTCGTCGACGGTCAGGCAGACGTCGGGGATGCGCACCTCGAGGGTCGGGAACCGGGCAGATGGTCGCACGTACCAGTACAGGTGGGTCGCATCCTCGATGGCGCCCGCGCTCACCAGGGTCTTCACGACCCGCTCGTAGTCGTCGTTGTCGGCGAAGAACGCGGGGATCCCCGTGGTCGGCCACCGGCGGAACACCATGGTGCGGTAGCTGGCATAACCCGTGTCCCGGCCGCCCCAGAACGGGGAGTTGGCGCTTAGGGCCAGGAGCGTGGGCAGCCAGGGTCGGATGCGGTTCATGACGGCGATGCGAAGTTCGAGATCCTCGATGCCGACATGGACGTGGCATCCGAAGATGAGCGTTTCCAGGGCCATCTGCTGGAACTCGCTCGCCATGACGAGGTAGCGCTCGCTGGGCGTGACCTCCTGGTCGTCCCAGCGGGCCGACGGATGCGTGCCGGCTGCACCGAGGCGGCAGCCGTACCGGGCGGCGACGCCGTTGAGCCGGCGCCGCAGCGCCCGCAGTTCCCGGTCGACCTCGTCGAGCGAGTTGCAGACGGGTGTGGACACCTCTACCTGGGTGCGCAACAGTTCGGGATGGACGGAGTCGCCCAGCGCGGGCTCCGCGGCGTCGAGGACCACGTCGTTGACGGGCCGCAGCGCGCCGCTGCCGGCGTCGATCAGCTGGTACTCCTCCTCGACACCAATGGTCCCCAGCGCCATGGGGAGGAGTTTCCCCAGATTGCCTTGGCCGGCAAACCCCGCGGTCAGGTTCGTGACAGGCGCCCCCGGTGCCCGCGTCCCTACGATCGCCCCAACATGTCCAGCCACATCCTGACCCTTGTGTGCCCTGACCGGCCGGGCATCGTCGCCAGCATCGCGGAGGGGCTCTTGGAGCTGGCCGCCAACATCGTCGAGAACGCCCAGTTCAGCGACGTGCCCACGGGCATGTTCTGCATGCGGACCCGCTTCGAGGCGCCGATCGACGATGCTGTGGAGATCTGCGACGCCCTGCGGGGCCGGGCCGAGGTGCTCCACGCCGACCTGCGGGTGCGCCGCGAGGATCAGCGCTGCCGCATCTTGATCATGGTGTCGCGCTACGACCACTGCCTGGTGGATCTGCTGTACCGATGGCGGGCCGGGGAGCTACCGCTCGACATCCCGATCGTGGTGTCCAACCACCCCGACCTGTCCGACACCGTGACCGCCGCGGGAATCGCATTCGAGCACGTCCCGGTCACCGACCGCGGCCGAGCAGCCGCCGAGGACCGTGTGCGCCAGCTGGTCGCGGCGCATGACATCGAGCTGGTCGTGCTGGCCCGGTACATGCAGGTCGTTTCCGACCCCCTGTGCCGGGAGCTGGCGGGGCGAATGATCAACATCCACCACTCGTTCCTCCCGAGCTTCAAGGGCGCCAAGCCCTACCACCAGGCATGGGAACGGGGCGTGAAGGTCATCGGCGCCACGGCGCACTACGTCACCCCCGACCTCGACGAGGGGCCCATCATCGACCAGGACGTGGCGCGGGTGGCCCACTCCCACACCCCTGACCAGATGGTCATCATCGGGCGGGACCTCGAGCGCCTGGTGCTGTCCCGGGCGGTCAAGGCGCACAGCGAAGGGCGGGTCTTCCTGCTCGGCCGGCGAACCGTCGTGTTCCTGTAGCTGTACCGATTCCAAGGCGCCGCCCTGGAATCCCGGCGTTTTCCCAGGATCGTGTGAGAGGCGCCCCAGGGTGGACCCACACAGTGGTGGGCGTAACCCGGGATGGCCCCGGATCGGAAAGGGAAGTAGTGAACACGTTTCGCAAGGCCGCAATCAGTCTCGGGATCGTCGGCGCAACGCTCACGGGAGGCGCAGTCGGCGCCGCCATGGTCGGGACGTCCAGCGCCCAGACCACCACCACACCGTCAGCTGCCGCGGGTACGCCTGCTGCGGGTGCGCCGGTCGCCGGCGCGGCGCACGACCCGACCCAGGGCGGCCACATGGCCAACGGGATCACCGAAGTCCTTCTCACCGGCGACACTGCGACCAAGGTGAAGGACGCGGCCCTCGCCGCCGTCCCCGGCGGAACGATCGAGCGGGTGGAAAACGACGCCGAGGGCTCCCCGTACGAGGCCCACATGACCAAGGCCGACGGAACGCACGTCACCGTCAAGGTCGGTGCCGATTTCAAGGTCACCACGATCGAGACCGGCCGCTAGGAGGGCTGGGTCCGCTCCCGGCAGGACGGATCACGACAGATCAAACGCCGTTTCGGGTTGGCCGGCCAGCAGCCGGTCGGCCAACCCTTGCTTCATCGCCGTGAACTCACGTTCCTCTTCGGGTGTTCGGTCGTCCTTGCGGGCCATGAGGACGAACTCGTCGGTCACCACACCCTCACGGACGAGAAGCGTGCATTCACGGTCGCGGTAGACGAAGCGGAAGACGAACTGCTCCAGTGCCATGCCCCGTTCGGGGTGTTCGAGGGCGTCGGTGACGAGGTAGCGACCGTCGGTCAGCGCGCGGGTGACGTGTTCGAACCCGTCACGTCCGCCGGGGCCCCGGAACGCCGTCTCGATCACGACCTCCCGGCGTTGCACCGGCTGGTCGGGATCGAGGTGGGCAAAGGCGGCCCGCATGGCGACGAACGCCATCGCGACGCCGCCGGGACTCCCGGGTCCGGCATAGCGGAGCAGGTCGTCGAACGTGAAGCGCAGGAGCGTTCCTTGGTCGACGACCTCGATCGCGTCGGCTGCGTCGTCGTCGGCGGAGTCGGGCGGGGCCACGGGTGAACCCTAGGTTTTCCTGGGGTCGGGGGCGACTAACCCGCGGCTAACCCGACGGGCCGAAGCGTTCGACTCTGATGTGGTCGACCGCAACGCCGGCGTCGGTCAGCAGCGCTGTGGCGGCGTCGGCGAACCCCGACGAACCACAGACATACGCGGTCGCTCCCGGCGTGAGGGGACTTGGGAGGTCCAGGGCGTTGAGGTGGCCGGGTGGCCGGGGCCAAGAGGGCGGGGCTGCCCGGGTGTAGACGATCGTGGTCTCCGGCCCTGGGAGCTCGGCGGCGTAGTAGAGGTCGCCTGGTGAGCGAGCCGAAACGACGAGGCGGACCAACTCGGAGCGCTCGCTTCGGCGGGCCAGCCGCAGCATGGCCATCAGTGGGACGACGCCCGAGCCCCCGCCGACCAGGATCGCCGGCGTTTGTCCGTCCCATACGAACCAGCCGCCGATGGGCCCCCGTACTTCGAGTCGGTCGCCGACCATGAGGTCGTCGTGGAGGAACGAGGAGACCTCGCCGTCCTCGAGGCGCTCGATGGTCAACTCGATCTGGCCCGAATCGTCCGGCGGAGAGGCGATCGAGTACGACCTCGACGCCCGGTAGCCGTCAGGGGCGGTGAGCCGCACGACGTAGTGCTGGCCCGCCAGGTGGGGGCGAGGCTCGGTGAGCGCCAGGCGGAACGTCTTGGCGTTTGCCGTTTCCGGGCGGATCCCGACGACCGTCGCCTGCTGCCAACCTCCGGTCCGCGGCATCGGCGAGGCCGCCACGGACGGCGGTGCCGGCGGTGCCGCCACGGACGGCGCGGACGGCTGGTCAGTCACCTTGGTAGCGCTCCTCGCGCCACGGATCGCCGCGGTCGTGGTAGCCGTTGCGCTCCCAGAAGCCCGCCTCGTCGTGGTCGAGCAGCTTCAGGCCCGATACCCATTTGGCGCTCTTCCAGAAATAGAGGTGGGGCACGAGCAAGCGGGCCGGACCGCCGTGCGCCACCTCGAGCGGCTGCCCTTCGAAGTCCCACACGACCCAGGCCTTTCCACCGGTCACGTCGGCCAGCGGCAGGTTCGTGGTGTAGCCGGTATGGGACCGGGCCAGCACATAGGTCGCGGACGGCAGGGGGCGGGCGGCCGCGAGCAGCGTGTCCACCGAGACGCCCGCGAAGGTGACGCCCAGCTTCGACCAGGTGGTGACGCAGTGGATGTCACCGTCAAAAGTCGATCGGGGAAGGGCGTGGATCTCGTCCCACGTCCAGGTGGCCTGCTGCTCCACCAGGCCATCGACGGTGAAGGTCCAGTCGGCGGTGGCGAGGTGCGGCGTGGCCTCGGCTGTCAGTACCGGCCAGTCGGCGCCGGTGTCGTACTGCCCCGGCGGCAGGCGCTCATCGTCGGGCCGGCGTCGCCGCCCTTGAAATCCTCTCGTGAAGCCCATGGTTCAGCGATGATCGCGCCGGGCGCCCGGATATGCCAGGGACTCGCTCAGCAGCTCCCCGGGCTCGCGGCTCGGAGTCGATTTCACCTCCAGCATGGCTGTATTGCCGAATCGATTGGCAGTTCTCCCGGCTTTGGCAGTTCTCCCGGAGCTGCGGCGGCAAAACTGACAAAGTCCGCCAAACTGCCAATCGATCGCATCGACGTCGTCGCCCCAGCCTCCTCGCCCCGCTCCTGGCCGGGTGCCTGGTTGCATGCGGGCGGGTTCTCTGCCGAGTTGTCCGGTTTATGACGAATTGCCGGCTTCCGTCGGGGACAATATGAGCACTGGCGCCCCTGCTACCACTACGGTTGCGCCCGGCTTGCCCTACGGCGCGTGATCGGGGACAGTGTGACGCGACATGGCTGACAATGACATCGAGAACGAGGAGAGGGTCCGAAGCTACCTGGCGGACCACGGCGGGAGCGTCGAGGACGCCGGTGGGCGAGGACTCACCGATGAGATGGCCAGGGCGATCGGCGTCGACAAGCCGGCCGCGCTCAGCGCCATTCTCGGGCGGATGGAGAGCGACGGCGTCATCACACGCGACATGCGCGGCCTCCGGACCTATCGGATCTCCCTGACGGGCTCCGACGAGCCGGCGCTGGTCGCCGCCGAGCCTGGCCCGGCCCGGGCGGAGAGCGGTGGTGGTAGCCGGACGGTCGGGCGTGGGGGCCGTTCGGTGAGCCTTCGCGACGCGGTCCCCGAACCAGCACCGACCGACGCGCCCGAGTCTCCCCGTGCCGCCGTGAGCCTTCGAGAAGCGCTGTCTCGCAGACCGGCGGTCGTCGAGCCTGCGGCCGCCGAGCCTGCGGCCGTCGAGGTCGCTCCGGCTACGGCCGGCGAGGCAGCGGCTCAATCCTCGGACCAGGCCCCGGCCCAAGCCGTCAGCCTGCGCGATGCGATCAAGCGCATGGTGCCAGGGGCATCGTCCCCGCCGCCCGCCGCGCCCGTCTCAGGTGCAGCATCCGCCAGACGTGCGGCACCACCCGAGGGTGCCGTAGCGCACGCGGCTCCGGCTCCGCCCAGGCGCGGGGCGGCCGCGACCGACACATCGGTCGAGCGGTCACCGGCCCGGGCCATGAGCCTCCGCGAAGCCTTGGCGGGCGGTGCGACAGAGGCTCCCCCACCGGACTCCGCGACGACCCAGTTCCCCGCGGCGGCGCCGTTCACCGGGCTGGACAACGGTACGACACGGTCGACTCGGCTCCGCGAACCGGTGGTCTCGCCTTGGGTCGACGACGAACCGAAGAGCAAGGGCAAGAAGGGCAAGCCCGGCAAGGACAAACGACCGCGGGCGGACAAGAGCGCCCAGAAGGCGGCGCAAAAGGCCGAGCGCCGTCGCAAGCTGCGACGCCAGTTGAGCATCCCGGTGCCGGAGCTGAAGGCGCCGCCCAGCGCGACCATTGTGACCGCCGTGGGCGCTGCGGTGGCCGGCCTCGTGCTGGTCGCGGTGATCTCGGTCGTCGTGTCAAGGGGCTCCACCCATCATGTGCCGTCCAATGACACGGTTTCCTCCTCGACCGACGCCTGCGCGGTGGTCGATTCAGGGATGGCGACGGCGGCGTTCGGGCAGGATGCGGGTCCGCCACATTTCGTGTTGGACAGCTGCGTCTACGACGACGGGACCCATGAACTGATCGTGGCGGTGTATCGCACGAACGGCCGGGCGTTGTTCGACGCCGGACGGAGCAGCCAGGCGCAGGACATTCCGGGCATCGGGGATGGCTCGTACTACGTCGACGGTCGGCTCCGGGTGCTCAAGGGGAACAGCCTGTTGCTGGTCACCCTCGGCCCCATCCCGGCCACCACGCCCAACCCGAAGCTGGTGACCTTGGCCAGCACAGCCGCCGGGCGACTCTGATTCTGGCATTCGGGACCTGGAGTTCTGGCAGCCGCTCGCTGCGCCATTGAAGCCAGCGGCTGCCTACTCCTGTAGATAGGACTCGCCGACCCCCGTCGGAGATACATCATCGAATCTTCTGGCCACCCGGACGAGATCGGGTCCTGACAGCCGGTACACCGTCCATTCGTCCTGAGGTCGTGCCCCGAGGTGGCGGTAGAACCCGATCGCGGGTTCGTTCCAATCCAGGACCGCCCACTCCAATCGGGTGTATCCCCGGGCGACGGCAACTCGAGCCAGTTGGCTCAGAAGGGCCCGGCCTGCGCCGAGGCCCCGGTCCGATGGCCGGACGAAAAGGTCCTCCAGGTAGATGCCGTGGCGGCCCGTCCACGTCGAATAGTTGACGAACCAGACGGCGAAACCGACGACCACGCCCCGATGTTCGGCAACATGGGCGAATACCTGGGGATCGTCGCAGAACAGCGATTCCCTCAGCTGCCCGTCGTCCAGGCTGACCTGGTCGGGGGCTCGTTCATACGTCGCCAGCGCCCGGACCAGCTCGACCATGACCGACACGTCGCCCGGCTGCGCAGCCCGTACGACGAGGCCAGTCCCGCCTTCAGCGACACCACCGCCGCTGCGGCTGCTGCCGCCGTCGCTGCCGCCGCTGCTGCGATCGCCGCCGTCGCCGTCGCCGTCGCTGCCGCTGCTGCTGCCGACGCCGCGACCGGCCCCGACGTCCTCGCCGCTGTCGCCGGGACCTCCCCCGCCGTCGCCGCCGCCGGTCACTCTGTGAGCAGCAGCGGCAAGGCCAGCCCGATCGGCGTGCGGACCACGGCCACCGCCAGGTCGTCGTACGGCGTCGGATCGGCGTTGACGATCACCACCGGGATACCGCAGCGCGCCGCCAGCGGGATCAGTCCGGCTGCCGGATGCACCGTGAGCGTCGACCCGATCGCCAGCACGAGGTCGGCCGACTGCACCGCCAGCACGGCCCGCTCGAGCACCTCCTCATCCAGTGCCTGGCCAAAACTGATGGTCGCCGACTTCAGGACCCCTCCGCACGGCTGACCATCGACGAGCGCGTCACAGGCCGGGTCCTCGTCGCCGGCGCGCACCCGTTCCAGAACGGGAGGCATCGGCGCCCGGTTCCCGCACGACCAGCACATGACGTAGTGCATGGTCCCGTGCAGCTCGATGACGCGAGCCGGGTCGGATCCCGCCTTTTGGTGCATGCCGTCGATGTTCTGAGTGGCGATCGCGCGCAACTGACCCCGGTGCTCCAGATCGACCAAAGCACGATGGCCGGCGTTGGGCTCGGCCGACCAGGCGGGGGAGTGCAAGCGGCTCTGCCAGACCTGTTTGCGGATCTCAGGGTCGGCAAGGTAGTGCCGTAGGGTCGCGGTTCGCTCGGCCCCCGGGTTCTTGGTCCAGACACCCTGCGGACCCCGGAAGTCGGGGATGCCGGACTCGGTCGAAATCCCAGCACCGGTCAGGGCGACAACCGAGGAGGCCTTCTTGACCGCTTCGGTCGCCGCCGCCTCGACCAGGTCACCTCGTGGCACCACCCGACGCTACCAACACCGGTCGCGGTGGACCCCGCCGAGGCGCTCCTCAGGGCGCCGCGAGATCAGCGGCGGCCTCGGGCTGCGCCTCGCGGCAGGTGAGCGAGGCGGCCCGGAGGGCATCTCGGAGCACGGAGCTGATCTCGCCCAGCTGCTGGACCTGGCACGGGCTGAGCACGTCGAACAAGTTTCTCCGGACCGCCTCCACGTGACCGCGCGCGGCTTCCTCCAAGACGGCCATACCCGTGTCGGTCAGGAAGGCGAACGCCCCTCGCTTGTCCGACGGACAGGACCGACGCTCCACCCAGCCTGCCTCCTCCAACCGGGCGACAGCATGAGACAGGCGGCTACGCGACGTGAGCGTGAGTTCCGCCAGGTCGCTCATCCGTACGGTCCGCCCCGGCGTCTCGGACAGCGTGACCAGTATTTGGTAGTAGGCGTGGTTGAGGCCGCTGTCGTGCTGCAGTTCGCGTTCGATCTCGCCGGTAAACAAACGGATGGCGTCGATGAAGGCGCGCCACGCCCGCTGCTCGTCGTCGTTCAGCCAGCGGGGTTCGGCGGATGCTTCCACGCTGAGCATGATAGCGGTCCGGTAGTTGACTTCTCAACAATGTGAGACTACACTGTCGATTGAGAGTTCAACGATTTGAGTTGTGCCCCCATGACCTGAGAGGACGAGAACTATGACCAACGCTTCCACTACGAGCACCATCGCCGGTTACGTGGCAGGGACCTGGGACATCGACCCAGTCCACAGTGAGGTGTCGTTCAGCGTTCGCCACATGATGGTGAGCAAGGTCCGGGGCCGCTTCTCGACCTTCGAGGGCCAGATCGTCACCGGCGACAACCCGCTCGACTCGAGCGTGTCGGTCACGGTCGACCTGAGTTCGATCGATACCAACAATGCCGACCGGGACAACCACCTTCGCTCGGCTGACTTCTTCGACGTCGAGACCCATCCCAAGATGACCTTCGAGTCGACCAGCGTCTCGGCCACCGAGGACGGGTACCTGGTGGAGGGCACGTTGAGCCTGCACGGAATCAGCAAGCGGCTGCACCTGACCGTGGAGCCCAACGGTTTCGGCTCCGATCCGTGGGGTGGTAAGCGGACCGGATTCACCGCCACCGGTGAGATCAGCCGCAAGGAGTTCGGTATCGACTTCGAGATGCCCCTTGATGGCGGTGGGGTCGTGGTCGGCGACAAGATCCAGATCAACCTGGAGATCGAGGCGGTACTGAAGCCCGCCGCCTAAGGCCCGCCCCGCAGCCGCAAGCCGAGGCGCAAGGCGCAAGCCGCAAGCCGCGAGCCGCGAGGCGTAAGCCGCAAGCCGCAAGGCGCATGGTGCAAGCCGCAAGGCGCATGGTGCAAGCCCCTGTGACCCGTCGCCGGACCTTCGCAAGAGGTCCGGCGATTCGTCATATTGTCCTCGCAACGGCCCCGGGCAACGGCGCCCCTTTTGCCTCGGCCAGGCCGCCCGAGTAGGTTCCTGGCGTTGATGGCGTTAACCGGAGATCGTTCGACGGTCGAAGCCAGGACGGCAACGGGAGGCTTTCGCGGCAGGCGACCGATCGCCGTCGCCGGTCTCGCGCCTCTTGCCCTGTCGCTGCTCGCCACGTTGTTGGTGCCCATCGCCGGTGCGACACCGGCGATGGCGGACCCGTCTGGGCCCGATCAGGCCAAGGTGGCGGCGCTCACGGCCAAGGTCAACGCCGAGGCGGGCCACATCCGTCAACTCACCGGACAACTGGACCAGGCCCGGCTCCAGGTCAACTCGACCTCAACGCGCCTGGCCGGCGTCACCAAGCAGCACGACGCCACGGTGCAGGTCCTCGGGGCCAACCGGGCGATCCTCTTGGAGCAGGCGGTGCGGGCCTACATGCACGGTGGCGCCACGCCCGGGATGCCATCGGCGGCGGCTGCGGCCGACGTGACGCTCGGCCAGGAATACCTGCGAGTGGCGTCGGGTGACCTGGCCAACACGAGCGACCAGCTTCGCCAGCTGGAAACCGACCTCCGACGCGACCTCACCACCCTGCGCTCCGCCCAGCAGGCCAACGTCCAGGCAACGGTGCAGTTGCAGGCCCTGCGCACCAGCGCCTTGTCGGTTGCGGCCGCGGAGCAGGTGCAACTCGACAGCCTCCAGACCCAGCTGTCCGCCGAGGCCCAGGCTCAGGCCCAGGCGGCCGCCGCCGCGAGCAATGCGACTGCCGGCGGGGGCGCGCGGACGACGATCAAGGTGACCCAGGGCCTGCCGGTCAACAACGGCTTGGTCTCGGTCGTCCAGCAGGCCGCCGGCCTGCCCGTGGCCACCGCGGTCGCCACGCCGCTGCCTGCGCCCGGTACCCCCGCCGCCCCCACGCCGCCGGTGGCTAGCAGCGGCGGCGGCGGCGGCGCAGGCGGCGTGTGGTTGTCCCTGCGGCGCTGCGAGTCGAGCGACACCTACACCGAGAACACCGGCAACGGCTACTACGGCGCCTACCAGTTCAGCCAGGCGACCTGGACGGGGCTGGGCTTTCCGGGTCGGCCGGACCAGGAACCGGCCGCCATGCAAGACGCGGCGGCGATGAAGTTGCAGGCCCAGTCGGGCTGGGGCCAGTGGCCGGCGTGCGCCGCCGCCCTCGGGCTTCTCTAGCGGGCCAGCCGCGCCCGCCGCTCAGCCGCCGCGACCCGCCGGCCAGCCGCCGGTCACCCGCCGCTCAGCCGCGACCGCCCTCAGCCGCCGGTCACCCTGAGGGCGAACGCCACCGTCTCGTGTTCGATCAGCTCGCGGTCGTAGTCGAGGGTCGCAACGTGGTAGCTGCGCTCCAGCGCCACCCGCGTGACCGGGCCGCTGACCGCGGCCGCCAAGGTGTCGCTCGACACCGGCGGGACGACGTGGTCCTCCGGGCTGGTCAAGATCAGCACCGGCGAGGTGATCGCGGCCAACTCGCCCTTCAGCTGCGCCATCTGGCGCATCAACGACATGGTGCACGAGATCGGGGTCCGGTCGTACGACACCTCGGCTGCGCCGGGCAAGGCGATGTCGCTGCCGATCCCCGGCACCTCGGTGACCCCCTGGGCGACCATCATGTCGAGGATCTCCTGCAACGCCGGAGCGGCGGGCTCGATGAAACCGTTGATGACCACGATCCCGGCGATCTCCCGATGGCGGGAGGCCAGCCAGGCGGTCAGCGTTCCCCCCATGGACAAGCCAACCACCACGACGCGGTCGGTGTTGGCGGCCAGCTTCTCGTAGGCCGCCTCGGCGGCGCCCGACCAGTCGGCCCAACTGGTGGTCATCATGTCCTCCACCGAGGTG
>JAUTXM010000306.1 GCA_030838025.1 Acidimicrobiaceae bacterium | reverse complement strand
GCCAGGGGGCAACATCCACCATTTCCATGCGCCGGTCAGCAGGGCGTTGCTCGAGGTGGCGTTGGCCAGCATCAACCCCCAGCTCGGCCTGGTGGGATCGCCCAGCCCGAGGAAGGCGAGCGCGGCTTCGGAGATGACAGCGGCATTGGCCACCCGGACGAACTGTGCCGCCGTGAGTGGGACCAGGCGCCCGAAGATGTGCCGGAGCACGCACCACAGTCCTGACGCACCCATGGCCCGAGCCGCCTGGACATGGGGGTATTCGCGAACCTTGAGGACCTGGGCCCATAGGACCCGGGCCGGCCGGGCCCACGACACGGCCGCGATCACCACGCCGATCACGACCAGGCCCCGGCCGAAAAAGGCGGCCAGGACCAGCACCAGGGGCAGAAACGGAAAGGCCAGCGTCACGTCGACCAGGCGCATCAGCACCGCCTCGGCCCATCCCCGTCGCCACCCGGCGACGAGCGCCACCGCGACGCCGACGACGGTGGCCAGCGTCGCCGCACCGACCCCAATCGCCATCGAAATTCGGGCGCCGTAGATCAGCTGGGCGAAGATGTCGACCCCCAGGCCGTCGGTACCGAGGGGATGGCCAGCGCCGGGATGCAGAAGCGGCGGACCGCTTGGGAGGACAGGTGAATGGCGGGCGACCAACGGCGCCAAGGTCGCGGCCAGTAGCGGCACGGCCAGAAGCACCAGGCCGGCCCGGCCCAGAATCTGTCCGGGGGTGCTCCCAGTCTTCCCGGGGGCTTCACCCACGCCCGGTTGGCGGGATGCGGTAGCCCACAGCCGGCTGCGCATGGCCTTCACGTGGTCACGATGGCGGGACGCCGGACTCTCGGGTCGAGGAACGGATAGGCGAGTTCGCCGATCAAGTTGGCGACAATGACGCCGGCCGCGATGAGCAGGAACGCTCCCTGCAGGACCGCGTAGTCGCGCGCCAAGACGCTGTCATAGATCAGCCGGCCCAACCCGGGATAGGCGAACACCGTCTCGACCGGTGCCGCCCCACCGAACAACGCCCCGACGTTCAGCATGCCGACGGTCCACACCGGCACCAGCGCGTTCCGTCGTGCGTGGCGGCGGACACCTTTGGCATCGAGGCCCTTCGCCGCGGCCATCGTGACATAGTCCTCTCCGATCTCCGACACGGCGGCGGAGCGGGCGATCAAGTACGCCGACCCCAGTCCCCCCAGGGTCAGCGCCGTGATCGGCAGGATGGCGCGGCGGGCCACCTCGGCGGCCAAGGCGGCGCCGTGGTACTGCCCGGTCGGCAGCGCGCCGAAGACAGGGAGCAACTTGAGCGTCACCGAGAACAGCAGCACGAGCAGCAGTGACGTGAAGAAGGGCGGAAAAGAATCGGCCAGCATGACGCCGGTCAGGGTGCGAATGTCGGAGGGGGTTCCCCGCCGCCACGCGGAACGAAATCCCAGCCCCGAGCCGATCAGGGTTGAGAGCACCAAGGCGGTGCCGACCAGCAGCAGGGTCCACGGCAGCCGCTGGGCCAGCAGCGTGGTCACGGGCTGGCCGTAGCGGGTCGAGATACCCAGGTCGCCATGGGCCAGGCGCCCCACATAATGCTGGAATTGCTGCCACTCCGAGCCGTTCAGGCCGTACAGGGCCGCTAAATGAGTGCGCTGGGCGGGCGTGACCGCGGCCGCTTGATCGGGGGGTATCAAGAAGTCGATGGGGTTGCCGGGCGCCAGGCGGGGCAGTGCGAAGTTGATGACGATGGCGACCGCGAACACGAGAACGGCCAGCGGCAGGGCGTGGGCCAGCTGCCGCCCGACCGGGAGGAGGCCACGCCAGCGACTGGTGGACTCGACGCTCCACTGTTCGGGCGGGCCAAGTGCCGAGTCGAGGTTCGCCGTGCCCGCGGCCGCCTCGTTCGGGGCCGGGCTCACGCCTCGTCCAAGCTCCGAATCTGCCGCCGTCGGTTCCGCAAAACGAGGCCGCCGCCGACAACGACGACCACTCCCACGATCAGCCCTATGACCGCCCAGGGCGGACCGCTGGAGCTGGAGCTACTGGAGGCGCCCCCGAGCTTGGCATATCCGGGCAGGAACGACCGCACGGTCAGTATCCCTTGCCCTGGATCCTCGACCCATCCGTTGTACGCCGCGGTGCGGTAGGCGTAGTCACCCTCGGGGTAGAACAGCACCTGGGTGGGGGCGTCCTGGGCGAAGACGGTTTGGGCCTGGTAGAGCAGCTGCTTGCGCTGGTTGATGTCGATCGTCATCTTGGCCTGGTCGACGAGGGCGTCGAACTTGGGGTTTGAATAGCCTCCGAAGAGCGCCTGCCCGGGGCCGGGCGGCATCGAATGGAAGAAGAAGAACAGGGCGTCGGGGTCGGCGTGGGCGTGGGACTCGAGGTTGGAGATGGCGCCGTCGTAGCTCCCCGTGTTCCGCTGCTGGCGGAGCGTGGCCGGATCCAGTGGATTGAGCGTGAACTTGACACCCACCGCCGCGACCTGTTGCGCCATCAGTTGGACCGCCTGCACGTGCTGGGGCTCGTTGGCGGCGACCGAGATGGCGAAGCTCAGCGGCGCTCCGGCAGGTGTGCGGCGGATGCCG
>JAUTXM010000400.1 GCA_030838025.1 Acidimicrobiaceae bacterium | reverse complement strand
GCGGAGGGAGATCGCCGAAGAACCCCGATGACGGCGGTAACCTCCCGTCGGCGGCGACCAGTTCCCAGGCATAGCGGAAGCGGTCACGATGCGTCGATCCCGCTTACCCCGGCGGAAACCTTGGCCGGCGTAGTGCTGGCAGATCGTCTCGGCGAACTCGTTGGGTCCCGCGTGACCCTCAGGCTGACTGCTCCACGCGGGTCGTGAGGGTCGGATCGCGCTGACGCACGTCTCGGGACCACGGTGCCTATGTTGGGTCGAATGCCTCTGCCAGCTGCGATCGTGCGTGGGGGGACTGCTGTTGGGGCTGCAGCTGCGGGTGCGGCGTATCGGGTGGCGGGCCTGGGAATCAGCCGACCCGTGATGGCCGCGGCGTCGCTTGGCGTGGCGGTGGCGCTGGTCGTGCCGCGGCGGGTGTGGCGCTGGGCTCGCCTGGGGGTGACCGCAGTTCACGAGAGCGGCCACGCCATAGTGGCGCTGCTGGTCGGGCGCAAGGTCACGGCCATCCACCTTCGTGCCGACTCGTCGGGGGTCACGATCCACTACGGGCCGGGCGGGAGGATGCGGCGGATGTTGACTGCGGCCGCGGGCTATCCGGCGCCGGCACTCCTCGGAATGGCCGGGGCGTGGCTGGTCGAGCATCGCCTGCTCAGGCTCTGGCTGGTCGTCCTCCTTGTCCTCGGCGTGGTCAATATTGTGCTGTGGATCCGGAACGCCTTCGGCTTGGTCGTCATGACCGCCTGGGTCGGCGGGGTCATATGGCTCATCGCCCGGGGAACGGCTGGTATCGATGCCCTCGTGGGGGCAGTTGCCGTCTGGTTCCTCGTCCTTGGTGGCCTGCGGGCGGCTCTGGAGCTGCCGCGGGCCCCGGCCCCGAGCGATGCGGCTGACATCGGGCGCCTGATGCACCTTCCGAGCGGACTGTTCAAGGCTGGATTCATCCTCGCCGGCGGCGCCGCCGTGGTCGCGGTCGCCGGGCTCCTTTCTGCCACCTGGTAGCGCGGGGGATCCGCCGTTTCTGGGGCTACTTCAGCACTTTGGGCCCGGTTATCGTCGCAGGACAGCAACAAGCGGGCCCAAAGCCGGCTCAGCGCTGTGTTCGGGCCGGCGGGATCAGCGGGTCACGATGCGTCGTGCGCATGGCGGCACCGCAGGGAATGGCCTTGCGGATGCCGGTACCGCTGCGAGCGTCCGTGTGGACGCGGGTACCGCAGCGACCACTAGTAGTGTCTCCGACCGGGAGGAAGCGCGAGTCGGGCAAAAGGAGGGGCGGGTGCGCGAGCTCGAGCATTGTCCGACCGGTATCTCGGGCCTCGACCTCGTCACTTCGGGTGGGCTTCCCCGGGGCCGAAACACGCTGGTTACCGGCGGCCCGGGCTGCGGCAAGACCCTGCTGGCAACCGAATTCCTCATTCGAGGAGCGGAGATGGGCGAGCCCGGCGTGTTCATCGCGTTCGAAGAGACCACCGACGAACTGACCACCAACGCCGCAGGACTCGGATGGGACCTCGACGCCTTGGTACGCGATGGGCTGTTGGTCATGGACTTCGTGAAGGTGGAGCGCGACCAGATCGAGCAGACCGGCGACTATGACCTCGAGGCGCTCTTCGTCCGGATCGGCTTTGCCATTGATCGCATCGGAGCCAAGCGTGTCGCCATCGACACCATCGAGGTGTTGTTCTCAGCCCTCGGCGAATCGGGGATCCTGCGAGCGGAGTTGCGCCGTCTATTCGCCTGGCTGAAGGCACGAGGCGTGACTGCCGTGATCACCGCCGAGCGTGGCGACGGGTCGTTGACCCGCCACGGCATCGAGGAGTACGTCTCGGACTGCGTCATCGTGCTCGACCATCGCGTCACCGACCAGTTGGCCACTCGGCGGCTGCGGGTGGTGAAACTCCGCGGAGCACAGCACTTGTCCGGCGAGCTGCCGTTTCTGATCGGGCCGGGGGGGTTCAGCGTGGTGCCTGTTTCCGCGTTCGAGCTCCATCACCCGGCGCCCGCTGAGGTCGTTTCCACGGGGGTCGACGCCCTCGACGAAATGCTCGACCGGGGAGGTTGGTACAGGGGCAGCACCACCTTGATCTCGGGCACCTCGGGCACCGGCAAGTCCACGCTGGCGGCGCACTTTGCCGCCGCCGCGTGCGCCCGCGGCGAGCGTTGCCTCTTCCTGGCCTTCGAGGAAGGGGAGTTACAGATCCTGCGGAATATGGGATCGGTCGGCCTCGACCTTGGGCAGTGGGTGGAGTCGGACAACCTTCGTATCCGGGCTACCCGCCCGACCCAGGCGGGCCTCGAAAACCATCTGACGGCGCTGTATCGCGAGGTCGAAAGCTTCCGACCTGACGTTGTCGTGGTCGATCCGATCACCGACTTCCACGCAATGGGAAGCTCGCTCGACATCAAAGCCATGTTGATGCGCATGGTCGACTACCTGAAGCAGCGCCAGATTACGGCAGTGTTCACCAGCTTGATTTCCGAGCGCGAGCCCGAGGATCCTACGATCTCGTCGCTTATCGACAGTTGGGTGCACGTTCGCCACGTACAGAAGATCAACGAACGGCAGCGGGTGTTGTATGTGTTGAAGGCGCGAGGGATGGGACATTCCAACCAAGTCCGGCGATTCGAGTTGACATCGTCGGGTATCAAGCTTCTTGAGCCGGAGACTGGAGTATCAGTGGGGGCAGAATGAGCGACGCCGAGCCTGAGAGCGACGACGGTATATGGCACTTGCGGCTTTATGTTGCGGGGGAGACGCCGCGTTCGGTTGCCGCGCTGTCCAACCTGAAGCACGTCTGCGAGGAGCATCTGGCGGGGAGGTACACCATCGAGGTAATCGACTTGTTGGAGCACCCACAGCTTGCCCAGGGCGAACAGATCGTCGCCATTCCCACGCTGGAACGTCGGTTGCCCCCACCGGTTCGCAAGATTATCGGTGACCTGTCGAATACCGAGCGGGTGCTCATCGGTTTGGATCTCCGGCAAGAGCCCTAACCCCATGATCGGCACTGGCGGCGATACAGGGGCGAACCACCCTTCGGGCATGTCCGCGCCCGGCATGATCCCGGGCGGCGGTGGCGGGTCGGGCGGCGGTTGCGGTTCGGCCGGCGGCGGCGGCGGGTCGGGCGGCGGCGGCGGGTCGGGCAGCGGTGGCGGTTCGGGTGGCGGCGGTGGCGGGTCGGGCGGCGGTGGCGGGTCGGCGCTCGCCTCGGTGCTGGCGGCGCTTCCGGTCGCAGTCGTGCTGGTCGACGGCGAAACGATCGTCGAGTGGAACCCCGCGGCGGAGATCCTCTACGGGCATGCTGCCCCTGAAGCCCTCGGCAACTCCATCCTCGACGTGCTTTTCGATCCGGACGACCGGGCGGGCGCCGCCAAGACGCTGCACGCGGTTGGCGGCGGCGACCGATGGGAGGGCGACTGTCGGGTTCGCCGCCGCGATGGTGTGCTCCTCGTCAGCTCATTCCGGGCCGTACCAGCCGGCGCGGGCGAGGACAGCGCGCTCGTCGCATGGATCGCCGCCGACCGGATGGACTATGGCCTGGCGGAGCAGGAACGGGCGGTCTTGCTGAGCGCCGAACACATCGCCCGGGCAACCGCAGAGGAGGCGTTGGGTCTCGTCGAAGCGATCGTGGGCTCGGCGCCGGTGGCCATCGCGGTGTTCGACGTCGAGTTGCGCTACGTGCGGGTCAACGCGGCGCTATCGGAGATCAGCGGGCTCCCGGTGGAGGAGCATATCGGCCGTCCCGTCGGCGAGGTCGTGCCCCTACCGCCGGAAGTCGGTGCCGATCTGAGACGGGTCGTGACCACCGGGCGCACCATCCTCGGTCGCGACATGACGCTCAACGTCGGTCGCGGCGGCGTCCGCTACTTCAGCGTCGATTACTACCCGGTGCGCACCTCGGCGGGTGTGCTCGTCGGCGCCGGGGCAACGATCATCGAGGTCACGGCGGCCAAGCGGGCCGAGCAGGAACGCATGGAGCTGCTCGCTCGGGCAGAAGAAGCGCAACGACGCCTGGCGATCCTCGCAACCGCCAGCACGGTGCTCACGACAACCATGGACGTCGACGAGCTCCTGGGCCGCTTGGCCCGGGTACTGGCGCCGGCATCGGCCGACTGGTGCATCCTCGAACTGGTCGAGGTCGACGGTACCGTCGAGCACGCCGCCGTTTCCCACCGGGACCGGGCAAGGGCGACCGCGCTCCGCTCGGCGATCATGGCCTGCCCGATCGATCGTGGGGGAACCGACCCGGTGGCCCAGGTGCTGCGCACCGGCCAGGGCCAGCTGTCCGGGCCCCGGGACATGGCTGCACCGCTCGCCACTGCCGCCGCCGACGGTGACCAACCCGAGCCGGTCGGGCACTACCGGGTGCACTCGAGTGTCGTCGTGCCGATCCAGGCCAGACGAGAAACCCTGGGCGTCCTGGTCATGGCGACCGACGGTGACGGCGACCACGTGTTGACCGACGAAGATCTCGACCTCGCGGTGGAAGTCGCCCATCGGGCCGCGTTGGCCCTTGGCAACGCCCGGGCGTACCAGCGCGAGCACGAACTGGCCGAGAACCTCCAGCGGGCCCTCCTTCCCGCCACGCTCCCCAAGGTCGGCGGGATCGAGATCGCGGTGCGCTACCTGTCGGCCACCGCGGGCGTCCTCGTCGGTGGCGATTGGTACGACGTCATCGCCTTCGATGACGCCACCGCAGCCCTCGTCGTTGGCGACGTCATCGGCCACGACATCGAGGCCAGCTCGGCCATGGGACAGCTGCGAACCGGACTCCGGGCCTATGCCTATGAGGATTGCAGCAGTCCCGATGTCGTGCTGGCCCGGCTCGACCGGTTGATGGAGCAACTCGGCTTGACGATGGCGACCTGCGTGCTCGTTGTGGTCGATGTCAAGCAGATGCTCCTGACCTGGAGCAGCGCCGGACACCCGCCGCCGCTGCTTCTGCGCGATGGCCGCGCCAGCTATCTCCAAGGTGGCGTCGGTGTCCTGCTTGGGGTTACGGGCGCCCGGGCGCCCGCCGAAGCGACCATCGAACTCGAGCCCGGTGACACCCTGGTGCTGTTCACCGACGGGCTTGTCGAGCGCCGAGCCGAGTCCTTGACCGACGGGCTGGACCGCTTGGCCATGGCCGCAGCGGCGCTCGGCACGACGGATCCGGAGCGGATCTGCCGAGGCGTCATCGACGCGCTACTTCCCCCAGAAGAGGGCCGAAACGACGACGTGGCGATACTCGTCGCCCGTATCGCGGGCGCTCGCTGATCCGAGCGGTCCCCGCGGCGGTCCCGCAGCCGCATCGCTGATCCCAGCGGTTCCCAGCGGTTCCCAGCGGTTCCCAGCGGTCCCCGCAGTCCCCCCGGCCGCACGAGGCTGCGCCGGGGCTGAGCCCGGAACCTGTTTCTGTGCTGCATGCTGTTGCTGATGCGAGTCTTGGTGGTCGAGGACGATGACCGCATCGCTGTCCCGCTCCTCGACGGTCTTCGCCGTCACGGCTTCACTCCTACCCGGGTGACGACGGGCGCCCAGGCCCTCCAGGCGGCCGAGACCGACGTCGTGCTGCTCGATCTCGGGCTACCCGACGTGGACGGCATCGACGTGTGCCGGCAACTGCGCTCCCGCTCGGGCGTGCCCATCCTCGTCATCACGGCGCGGGGCGACGAGACCGACCGCGTGATCGGCCTGGAGGTCGGCGCCGACGACTACATGGTCAAGCCGTTCGGATTCCGAGAGCTCGTGGCCCGAATCCGGGCCGTGCAGCGCCGCGTCTCCGGTTCGGCATCGCCCGTCGTCGAACCCGACGAGCAGCAGCTCGGTGCCCTGCGTATCCACCGGCGCAACCGGCGGGTCTATGTCGACGACATCGAGATCGCCCTGACCCCCAAAGAGTTCGACCTGCTGGCCTTGCTGGCCGAGGAACCCGGTGTCGTCGTCACCCGGCAGGAGCTTCTCGAAAGTGTGTGGGATCCCCACTGGTACGGGCCGACCAAGACCATCGACGTTCATGTGGCGACGTTGCGCAAGAAACTGGGCGATCGTGGGTGGATCGAGACGGTCCGCGGCGTCGGCCTCCGGTTGGGGCGGCCCTCGTGAAGCGCCGGCTCCTGTTGTCCTATGTGGCCTTGACGGCGTTGATCCTCGTGTTGCTCGAGGTGCCCCTCGCCGGGCTGTACGCCCGGCGGGAGCGAGACTCCCTGACTGCGGTCGCCCGGCGCGACGCCGCCGTCCTGGCGGTCGTGGCGGGCGAGAGCCTGGAACACCCGAAGGAGCATGACCTGCAAACCCTCGCGGTGCGGTACCGGGCCGAGACGGGTGCCGAGGTGGCGGTCACCGATGCCGCGGGACGGACGCTGGTGGCCCTCGACCCCGGCGATCCCGGTGGGGGCGGCCCGGACTTCGAAACGGCGGTCGCGGCGGCGCGCCTCGGGCACTCCCATGTCGGAGCCCACGCCGACGACGACGGCCCCGAAACGGCGGTCGTGATTCCCGTGCGTGGCTCGTCAGGGCTGCTCGGCGTGGTGGTGGTCGCGGTGTCCGCCCGCCCGACCGAGGCCCGCATCCACCGGGTCTGGTTGGCCCTCGCGGGCTTCGCCGTGTTCCTTCTTGGCGTGGCGGCGCTGCTCGGTCTGTGGTTGGCCCGCGGGCTTTCTCGTCCGTTGCTCGCCCTCGAAACGGCCTCTGGCCGGCTGGGCGACGGCGACCTCTCGGCCCGGGTTCCTCTCGACGGTCCGGCCGAACTCAAAGCTTTGGCGTCACAGTTCAACCGCACCGCCGACCGGCTGGGCGAGCTGGTGGCGGCTCAGCAGCAGTTCGTCGCCGATGCCTCCCACCAGCTACGCACACCGCTCACGGCCTTACGGCTGCGCTTGGAGAACTTGGCCGCCGAGCTACCCGACGCCGTGGGCGGCCAACTCGAGGATGCGCAAGGCGAGGTCGAGCGTCTGACGCGACTGGTCGACGGGCTCCTGGCCCTCAGCCGGGCGCAGGCGACGATGCCCCCGCCGAGCGCCGTGGACATCACCGATGTTGTTGTCGAACGCTGCGCCGCGTGGGCTGCCCTCGCTGACGAACAGGACGTCGAACTCACGGTGTCGGTCCGGACCACCGATGCGGTGCAGGCCACCGTCGTTCCCGGTCACCTCGAACAGATACTCGACAACCTGCTGGCCAACGCCGTCGAAGCCAGCCCACCGGGACACGGCATCGAAGTTGGCATCGAAGTCGGCAACGAGGGCCGCAGTGACGCGGGAGTCGAGGCCCGCGTTGACGGCTCGTACGCTTTGGTCGCAGTACACGTTCGCGATCACGGCCCGGGCCTGAGCGACCGAGATCGCCAGCGGGCGTTCGACCGGTTCTGGCAGGGAGGCACCTCGCCGACGGGCACGAGCGGACTTGGGCTGGCGATCGTCCGCCAGTTGGCGACGGCAAACGGAGGGACGATCACCCTGGAAGCGCCCGGTGGCGGCGGCCTCGATGCCGTGCTCTGCCTGCCCGCGGCAGCAAGGCCATAGGAACGCGGTCCTTTTACCTGGCCTTTGCCTTGTCCATAGCTTGTTCTAAGCCCAGCCGTCCAGACTGGGCCGATGCTGTCCGAAGCGCCCCGCGGCACCGACCGGGACGATCCCGACCGGGACGATCCCGACCGGGACGATCGTGGCCGGTACGACCGCGGCCGGGACGATCGTCGCCGGGACGATCGTGGCCGGGGCGACCGCCGAGGCCGCCCGTGGCGCTCGACCCAGGATCAGCGTGAGGCCATGGTGTTGGCGGTCATCGCCGTCGGCGCGCTGGCGGTGGTCGCAATGTGGTGGACCAACACGCCCGCAGGGTCGTTGCACACCTTCGCCGACCGCGCCACGGCCGCGGGGCGGATCTCCGCCCTGCTCGGGACCTACCTGATCCTGGTCCAGGTCGTGCTGATGGCCCGGTTGCCGTGGCTCGACCGCCTCGTCGGCACCGACCGCCTGGCGGGCTGGCACCGATCGAACGGTCAGTACACGATCGTGCTGCTCGTCGCCCACACCCTGTTCACCATCTGGGGCTACGCGGCCGCCGACCACCGTGCCGTCACCACCGAAACGGCACGACTGATGCGCTCGTACCCCGACGTGCTGGCGGCGACCGCGGGCCTCGGGCTGCTCGTAATGGTCGGGATCACCTCGGCCAGGGCCGCCCGCCGCCGGCTTCGCTATGAGACGTGGTACTTCCTCCACCTCTACACGTATATCGCCATCGCGCTGTCGTTTAGCCACCAGTTGGCAACGGGAAATGAGTTCATCACCCACCCCACCAACCGATACCTTTGGGGGGCCCTGTATATCGTGGTCTTCGGCCTTCTCGTCTGGTACCGCGCAGCCGTCCCGATTCGTGACGCCTTCCGCTACCGATTGCGGGTCGAGGCGGTGCACGCCGAAAGCGCCGATGCGGTATCGGTATATGTCACCGGCCGCGACCTCGCCCGGATGGGGGCCGAGTCGGGCCAGTTCTTCCGGTGGCGATTCCTAGAGCGTCATTCATGGTGGGAGGCGCACCCCTTTTCGTTGTCGGTCGCGCCCAATCCGCAGTGGCTCCGGATCACGGCCAAAGGGGTCGGCGACCACAGCCAGGCGCTTCGCCACGTTCGTCCCGGAACGCGCGTAATGGCGGAGGGCCCCTACGGGAATCTCACCGCCCGGCGCCGGACCCGCCGCCGGGTGCTGCTCATCGCCGGCGGCGTCGGAATCACCCCGCTGCGGGCCATGATCGAGGACCTCCCGGGCGGGCCAGGAGACATTACCCTCCTGTATCGAGCGACTACCGAACAGGATCTCCTTTTCCGGTCGGAGCTGGAAAATCTCGCCATCGCCCGACGCATGACCGTCCGCTATCTGTTGGGTCGACGGGAGCAGAAGCCGAATCCACTGGGCGCCCGCAGCCTGCGCCACCACGTCCCTGACGTGGCACAACGTGACGTCTATTTGTGTGGGCCCACGGGAATGATGGATATCGCAGCGAAAAGCCTCCGCTCGCTCGGTGTGGCGCGTTCGCAAATCCATCGTGAGCGCTTCGAGCTCTAAGGAGGTTCAATGCGTCGATCCGCGGCCGCCCTCGGCCTCACATTGATCGGATTGTGGCTGATCCTGACATTCAAGTCGTCGCCCGCGTCGCGCCTCGCGATCAACGCGGTCCCGCCGATCTCCACCGTACCCGCCGGGCCGGCCAACACCAGCCCCGCCCCAGGTGCTGCGCCACCGCCGGGCTCGAACCCGACGACCACGGTCGGCCCCACATCAGGTCCGAGGACAATTACCGGAGGCCTGTTCTCGAACCGATATGGCGACGTGCAAGTCGCCGTCGTCGTGAGCGGCAATCAGATCATCGATGTGAAAGCACTCAAATTGCCGTCCGACCGCGCCCGGTCCCGCGACATCAGCGACCAAGCCGCGCCGCTGCTGCACGACGAAGTCATCCAAGCCCAGAGCGCCCAGATCGACACCATCGGCGGGGCGACCTATACCAGCGCGTCCTACGCTCAGTCGTTGCAGTCGGCCCTCGACAAGGTCCATGGCTGAGCCCGCACTCGCCCGCCGTGGCTGCCACCGGCTGGAGCACGTCATGGGCACCGCGATTTCCGTCGATGTGCGCGATCCGAATGTTGATTCGAGCGAACTCGACGACATCTTCCAGTGGTTCCGGCAGGTCGACGAGATCTTCAGCACGTACAAGGAGGACAGCCAGATCAGCCGGCTCGACCGGGGCGAGATCACCGCCGCTGATTGTCATCCGGACGTGGGTTGGGTGCTGGTGCGCTGCCAGCAGATCGGTCAGGACACCGGTGGGTACTTCGACACTTACGCGACAGGGCGGCTCGATCCGTCAGGGTTGGTAAAAGGGTGGTCGGTTGAGATGGCATCGGCGATGTTGTTCGAGCGGGGATCGGCGAACCATTGCATCAATGCCGGAGGCGACGTCCGAATTCGAGGCGAGCCGCAACCGGGTCGGCCCTGGCATGTCGGCATTGCCCATCCACTGGTGCGCAATGCGCTGACCGTCGTCGTGGCCGGTCGTGACCTGGCCGTCGCCACGTCGGGAACTGCCGAGCGGGGCCACCACGTGATCGACCCGCTCACCGGTCGAGCCGCAGATTCCCTCGCCAGCGTCACCCTTGTCGGACCCGAGCTCACCCTCACCGACGCGTACGCCACCGCGGCGCTGGCCATGGGCCTTGATGCCCCATCGTGGCTCGCGGGACTCGCGGGGTACGAGGCCTACGTGATTGACGCCGGCGGCCACGTATGGTGGACCGACGGGTTTCCCCGCTATGCCCCGGCGTTGGTCGCCTGAGGGGGAATACTCGTGCATGGGCCGTGTCCATACCTACGCGGTGCGCTGCTCCTGGTCCGGTTCGACGGGCGTCGGATACGAGGCGTACAGCCGGGATCACGAGGCGGGACCGGCTGGTAATGGCGTGACCCTGGCACTTTCGTCTGATGCCGCGTACCGCGGTGATCCGAGCCGGTTGAATCCTGAGCAGCTACTTGTTCTGGCCGCCGCGTCGTGCCAGCTTCTCTCCTTTCTCGCCGTCGCCACCCGGGCCCGCCTTGACGTCGTCGCTTACGAGGACGACGCGGTAGGGGAGATGCCTGAAGACGATCCGCCGGTGCGGATCACGCGTATCTTGCTGCGACCTCGCATCACCCTGGCCGGCAACGCGGGCGAGGAACGGGTTCGCCATCTGGTCCAGGTGGCCCACCGCGAGTGCTACATCGCCAACAGCCTGAAGACCGACATCGAGGTGGACCCGACCATCAGCTTTGCGTAGGCACGGCGATCAAGAAATACATAGACATCGAACCCTTCGACGTCTATGCTCGGTCGTATGGCGGCGCCGCAACGGGAACCGATCGGATTGCAGGTCACGCGTACCGCCAAGCTGGTCGCTCGGGCCTTCGACGAGGCGTTGGGCCAGGTGGACGGATCGCTCCCGGAATGGCTGGTGTTGGTGTCGGTCAAGGCTCGGCGCCATGGCATGCAGCGGGACCTGGCCGAGGCGGTCGGGATCGAGGGTCCGACCCTGACCCATCACTTGAACCGAATGGAATCCGCGGGCTTGGTGCGGCGTCGTCGCGATCCGAACAACCGCCGCGTCCATCTGGTGGAGCTGACCGACGAAGGCGAGGCGGCCTTCGGCCGCTACCTCCAGTCAGTGGCGGCCTTCGATCGACGTTTGCGCAACGGCGTGAGCGACGACGA
>JAUTXM010000285.1 GCA_030838025.1 Acidimicrobiaceae bacterium | reverse complement strand
AAGGGCGCCCGGTTCGTTCGCACCTGCGACGCCTTCAACGTCCCGCTGGTGACGTTCGTCGACGTGCCCGGGTTCATGCCCGGGACCGACCAGGAGTACGGCGGGATCATCCGCCACGGGGCCAAGCTGCTCTATGCCTACTGCGAGGCGACCGTGCCCCGCATCCAGGTCATCACCCGCAAGGCCTACGGCGGCGCCTATGTGGTCATGAACTCCAAGTCCATCGGCGCCGACCTCGCCTTCGCCTGGCCGTCGGCCGAGCTGGCCGTCATGGGGCCCGAAGGGGCGGTCGAGATCCTGTACCGCCGGGAGCTGGCCGAGGCCGCCGACCCCGCGGCGCGCCGCCACGAGCTGGCCGAGGAGTACACCGAGCGCTACGCCAACCCGTACCTGGCGGCCGAGCGGGGCTACATCGACGACGTCATCGACCCCGCCGACACCCGAGCGGTTCTGGCCCGCAGCCTCGACCTGCTGCGCACCAAACGGGAGGAACAACCCCGCCGCAAGCACGGCAACGTCCCCTTGTGATCGACCCGAGCGACGAGGAAATGGCCGCCATCATGGTCGCGGTCGAACTGCTTTGGCCCCGCCCGCCGCCCGACCTCCAACCCGCGGAGCCGTCCCCCAACCGGTGGCGGTTTTCAGGGCGGTGGTGGGCCCGCCCCTCGCCTGCCCGCCGGGAGCGGCCCTGGCTGCGATAAGCAGGGAGGGTGGGAAAAGCGTGGCGTTAGAGCTGACGACCGTCGCGGACGACGAGGCCGTCATCTTCGACGGGCCCCGGCCCATTCCGCTGAACGGCCTCAATCCCGACACGCGCTATACCCACGTCGGCATCGAGTTCCGCACCCTGCCCCGCCCCCCCGGTGAACGCCTGGCGACGATTGCGACGGTCAATGATCTCCACTTCGGTGAGACCGAGTGCGGCCGCCTGGACATTCCGGGCCTCGATATCGGCCCCGTCCTCTCGAGCGAACCCGGCGCAGATCCCTATCCCGACGTCATGAACCGGGGCGCGGTCGCCGAGATGGCCGCCCTCTCGCCTGACGCGGTCATCGCCAAGGGCGACCTGACCGATGCCAGCCGACCGGAGGAGATGGCGGCGTTCCGGGCCCACTACGGCGAGGCGTTCGGGGAGCGGTTGTGGTGGGTGCGGGGCAACCATGACACGGCGCTTCCCAAGGCGGGACCGCAGCTGGTGGACCTGCCCGGCGTGAGCCTCGCCCTGGTCGACACTGCCGTCGGAGGACTGCCCAGCGGGCGACTTGATCGCGACCAGCTGAACTGGCTGGACCAGGTCGGGGCCGACGCCGACCGGCCTGTCTTGGTTTTCGGCCATCACCACTGCTGGAAGCCGGGTTCGCGGTCGCGGCCCGACACCTATTTCGGCCTGCACCCCGACGACTCCGAGGCGTTGGTCCAGGTCATCGCGCGCCGCCCTGCGCTGGTCGGATACTTTGCCGGCCACACGCACCGCAACCGCGTTCGCCGCTTTCCTGAGACGGGCAATGTCCCGTGGGTCGAGGTGGCTTGCGTGAAGGACTTCCCCGGAACATGGGCCGAGTACCGGGTCTTCGAGGGCGGCATCCTCCAAGTCAGCCACCGCATCGCCACCCCTGACGCCTTGGCGTGGAGCGAGCGATGTCGGTCAATGGTGTTCGGCTACTACACGACGTACGCGCTCGGCCAGCTCAGCGATCGCTGCTTTCCCGTCGTGAACGGCGGCTGATCCGGGCGAGAGTTTTCCCCACCTGTGGATAACTTTGGGGAAAATCGGGGGACGCAGGCCGTCAAGTTGGGGATTATTCCCAACTTGGGCCCGACTCAAACCAAAAAAGTGACGTTATTCCGGACGCTTGCGGTCGCCCCGGCGGCTCGAGCCCACGCTACTCCCGGTGCTCCGGTGCCACTTGTCGACCAGCAGTGACCCCTCGACCACGAAGGCCACCGCCAAGACGATGGCGACCGCGAGGGCGAGCCACTCGAGTCCGCTCATGCTCACCGACCAGTCGCGCAGGCTGGCGCTGGGACCGGCCGCCACGACGAAGATGGCCGCGGCGGCGAAGGCGACGTTGCGGATCAGCGTCTTCCAGCCGACGGGTGCCGAGTGGACCTGGCCGAAGCACCGGCAGTCGGGCTGGCGACCCCGAGCGAGGCTGATCGCAATACCCGTGATGAATGTGCCCAGCAGCACCAAAGCGGCGATGGCACCGGCGACCGCACTGGCGGAGATGACGAGTGCGACGGCGACACCGAGCTCGGCGAACGGCAACGCCGTGGCGACCGGCGCCACCAGCGGCCCGGGCACGCCAAAGGCGCGAGCGGCGTCGCGGACACTGGCACGGTCGATGAGCTTGGCGAGTCCTGCCACTGCGAACACCGTGGCAAGCAGGACCCGGGCGGCCAGAGCGGCGTCAGCGATGGTGGGTTACTCCGGGCCTGGGCTGGTGGGTGGGGGCGCGGCAGGGGATTTTGCGATTCATGAGTGCTGAGTCGGGCTCATGGCGAACGAGCCAGCCGGCGCGTGGGAACGGACATTGCGATCATGGCCCGCCGGTGTGGGTACCGCAAGCAGCCCGGCCGGTCGCCTCGAAACCTCGGATCAGCCGACGCGTGCCGCGCCGATCGGTCCTGAATAGCCGGCGATGAGCCGAACGGGTCGGCCGGCTGAAGGTTCGACGACGGCGATGGTGTAGAGGACGTCGACAAACATTTCGTGGGCCCCCTGGGTGATGGACAGTGGGAGGACCTGACGACCGCGGTATGTCATGGGGGTCGTGAAAAACATCGGTGGTACGACCGATACTGCGATGTGCTCGACCAGGGAGATGAACAGCAGCGCGTCACCGGACCGGGTGCGGTAGGCGGTCCCGTACCGGTACGGTCCCGCGGACGCCGAGAAGTGCTCCGTCTGCTGCTCGCCGGCCTTCTTCGCCACATCTTGGCGCGTGTTCTCGTTCCGCTGCGTCGTCCAACTCCCCGCCGCCAACGCGGGTGAGAGGGGAAACGTCGGGTCGTCGTACCCGTTCCAATACTCGGCCAAGCCACGGGCGATGTCGTCCGCGCTGGTGCGCAGCTTCTGCGTCTGGCCCACCGACAGGCGGACCGCGTAGCCGTCCCGGTCAACCGCCAGCTCTGGAATGGGATCGGGGGAGTCGGACGGCGCATAGACGTAGAGCGTGACCCGCCAGGCGTCGCCGGGCGCCAGGCGGACGAAGAGCCCCAGCGTTGTGCCATGGGTGCCGTCAGCCCCGGTTTCGGTCCACTGGCCCAGGAACTCCGCTGGATAGTCGGACTGCCGGGGGACGAATGCTCGGGATCCGTTCGTCTGGACCGCGCCGGGAACCGCCGTCTTCCCAGCCACGAGAAGCCGCCGGAATGCATCGTCGTCGATGCGTGCCGCGGCCCCCGTCTCGTGGCGATCCTGAAGGTCGACGTCGAGGGTCGCGTTGGCCCGATCGTTCAGGTCACGCTCGGTTCGAATGATCCCGAGCGCGGCGGTCGGCGTCAGCAGCGGGCCGCGGCGGCGTCCACAACCAAGGAGCATGGCGGCGGTGACCAGGACGACCGTGACCAGGACGACCGTGACCAGGACGACCCCGACCCTGGGGGCAGATCCAGGCGACGACGAGGCGTGACTGGTGACCGCCATGACCGTAGTGCGCCACGATGCCCGTGCCCGCACCTGACCGCCCGCTTACAAAGTCCTTGCAATCGCCCCGTAGGCGCAGGTCCAGAAGTCGTCGAACACCTCCGGCGGCTCGGGCGATGTCATGGCCCGCTGCGTCAAGAGGATCCCGGTAATCCCCCGATCCACGTCCGACCGCCACGTCGTGCCGCTGCCGCCGTCCCAACCGAAACCACCCGGAATGCGCCCTGTCGCCCCGCCGGCCGCGGGCACCCGCAGACCGAACCCCCAGCCGCCCCCGTCCCCCAGGAACAACTTGGCCGCCGCCCGCTGCTCGGCGCTGAGATGGTCGCTCGTCATCCGGTCCACCACGAGCTCCGAGAGGATGCGCCGCCCCCGGTATTCGCCTCGGTTGAGGATCATCTGCACGAACGCCCAGTAGTCGTCGATAGTCGACACCAGCCACCCGGCGGCGTCGGGAAGGGCGGGGGGCCGGCTCCACCAACTGTCGGCCGCAGCGTCGAGGACCCGAAGCGCACCGGTCTCGGCGTCAGGGGCGTACGCGGTCGTGAACCGGTCGAGCTTCCCGGGCGGCACGCTGAACGCGGTGTCGACCATACCGAGCGGCTCGAAGAGGCGCTGGCGCAGGAACGCTTCCAGGGGCTTGCCGACGGCCCGCTCGACCAGGATCCCGAGCACCTGCGAGCCGGTGTTGTACATCCACCGCTCACCGGGTTGGTGCATCAAGGGGAGTGTCCCCAGCCGGCGGATCCACTCGTCCGGCGCCCACGGTGTCGGCGGCCACGGCGGGCCGATCGAGTTCAACTGGAGTCGGCCTCGGCAACCTGGATGGGGTAGGTGTTGGGCGGCGCCATGATGCAGCCGAATCCGAGCCGGAACGTGAGCAGGTCCTCGAGGGTGATCGGCCGGTCGGCTGCCGCGGTGTCATCGAGGTCGGCGCCAATGGATGTGAGCACCCGCCGGTCGGCCAGCTCCGGCAGCAGGTCATCGACCGGGCTGCCGAGATCCAACGTGCCGTCCTCGACGAGTGTCAGCGCGGCCACGGCCGCCACCGGCTTGGTCAGTGACGCGATCCGGAAGATGGCGTCGCGCGCCATCGGTTCGTCGTCTCCGAATGTCCGGGTGCCGTGCACCTGGACGTGGGCGACGCCGCCCCGGGCCACCAGCGTGATGAGGCCGGGCAACCGGCCGCGCTCGACGTGGCCTGCCATCACGTCGTCCAACCGGGCCAGGCCCTCTTCCGACAATCCTTCACCGGCCACGGGCGCGCTCCTTGGTGTCGCTGCCTCTCCCACGCTCAGTACGACGCTTCGAGAATGCCAGTCTCATCGCAGGCCGTCGCTTTGGATCGCAATCGCTGCCATCACCGGCTCCCGTCGTCGCCTCGCTCCTTCGACAATGAACGAATCGGACCCGTCCGAGAAGTGCCACACGGTCGGAATCCACCATGACGAATGTCATGGGCGGTGGCTACGGGCCGGGTACTCCCAGCTCCGCCGTGAACGCCGGCCATGCATGAGGGTCGTGACCGGGCAGCAACCGATAGCCCCGCTCCTTGGCGATGCTCTTCAGCCGGCGGATGGCGTCGATCGTCTCCTCGGGGGTGCAGTCGATGAACGAACCCACGGCCAACTCCGAGTCGATGTTCTCGGTCAGGTCGGCGGCGTCGAAGGCGAACACGTAGCCGGGGCAATCCATCTCCGTGGCGTCGCCGTCGCCCCCGCTGACCACGAAACTCTGATGCCCGACGGTGTGTCCATAGGTCGCTACCGCGTCGAGGCCTGGCGCCAGCGACGCGTCACCATCGAGCAGCCGCCAGTCGATCGCCGGGTCGTCGTAGTTGATACGCCACAGGCCATGCGACTCGGGCTCGGGACCGGGCCGGAGCCCGTACTCCAACTCACGGCGCTGGCAGTACACCGGGACGTCGGGGGCCAAGAGGCGCAAGCCGCCCGCATGGTCGGAGTGCAGGTGGCTGAGCGCCACCGCCACCACGTCTCCTGGATCGACCCCGACCAGGGCGAACGCGGCCAGCAGCGGCTCACCGCCCGGATCACACGGCGCCAG
>JAUTXM010000275.1 GCA_030838025.1 Acidimicrobiaceae bacterium | reverse complement strand
CAGTTGCAGGGCCAGATGCTGCCCGCCCTGGCGGCGCAGCTGAATGAGACGCCCGAGCAGCTGACCGCCACGCTGGCCACGGGTTACCCGGCCGTAGCGACGGGGTTGCCCAAGCTGAGCGCCGTGTTCGTCGACTTCGCCGACAAGACCAAGCGTCTCGATGCCAGCGTCGGAGACTTCGCCAAGACCAAGGAGATCCCGTACCGGACGCTGCCCTGGCTGTTCATACCGCCCGGCGTGGCGTTGGTGCTCGGGTCAGCGGCCGCGTTGGTCGGAGACCGCCGCCGCAATATGGCGTCCCACCTGGCCATGGCGACCACCGTGCCCGCCGTGCCCGCATCGCCCGCGAACCCCGCCGCGCCCGCGAACACCACGGCGGCCGCCCCTTCTGGGCCCTCGGTGGGCGCGGGGCCTGCCGTGGACGCCACTGTCGACACGACGGTCTGAGGTAGGTCGATCCGGGCTCGCAGGCGTGCGAAGCTCCGGTGCTCCTCGTCGCGGAGGGTGTTTCGACCGCATCTCTCGATGGCGTGGTTGGGCTGGCGGGGGAGGACTCGAACCTCCAACCTACGGATCCAAAGTCCGGCGTTCTGCCAATTGAACTACCCGCCAAGGGGTGTGGCTCCTAAGCGTCGCACAACTGGACGGTGCTCGCCGCAGGGTTGGCCGCCTGCGCCTCGACCCGCTATGGTGCCGTCCGGCCATGGGTTCGTTGATCAAGAAGCGCCGCAAGCGCATGCGTAAGAAGAAGCACAAGAAGATGTTGAAGGCGACTCGCTGGCAGCGCCGCGCGGGGAAGTAGTCCGCAGCTAACTGCCTGACAGGCGGCGCCGGCACGCAGCCAGGCGACCCCAGGCGGCGATGTCGAGTTCTTCAGCTCGGGCAGTGGGCGCGATCTGGGCGCATTCGAAGTGTTGGGGGCCGACCAGGCCCTCCAGGGACTTCCGGAGCATCTTGCGGCGGTGGCCGAACCCGGCCCTCACGAGCTCGAACAGCTCGCGTGCGGGAACCACTGCCGGATCCACGGCCGGTTGGGAGCGTCGTCGGATATCGACGAGGACCGACTCCACTGCCGGCCTCGGGATGAACACGCTCGCCGGCACCCGACCGGTCACCTTCGCCGTCGCCCAGTACGCAACCTTCACCGACACTGCGCCGTAGGCGTCGGCACCCGCGGGCGCGGCGAGGCGCTCGCCCACTTCTCGCTGCACCATGACCAACATGCGCCCGATGGCCGGGACCTCGTCCAGCAGGTCCGCCACCAGCGGCGTGGCGATGTTGTACGGGAGGTTGGCGACGAGGGTCCAGGAGTTGGCAACCGGTCCCAGGAGCTGGGCCCAATCGAGGGTCATGGCGTCACCCTCGACCACCTCGACGCCCGCGGGCTCGGCGTTGTCTCGAAGGGCGGGCAACAGATGGCGGTCGAGTTCCACCGCCGTCACCCGGGCACCGGTCTCGGCCAGGGCGAGCGTCAACGACCCGAGCCCCGCCCCGATCTCCAGGACCTGATCACCAGCCCCCACCTCGGCCAGCCGGGCGATGCGACGCACGGTGTTGGGATCGGCGACGAAGTTCTGTCCGAGGGCGCGGCTGGGCCGCAATCCGTGGGTTTCGAGCAGTTCGATCGTTTGGCGCCGCGTCAGGGTCATCCCGCGAGCGAGCATGCCATCTGCCGCTACCGGGACGGCAGCGTGGCAGCCGCTACGTCGCAGCCGCTACCAGGTCACGGAGACGCCGACCAAACCCTGGGAGACCGAGCCCAACTTGGCGAAGGTCGATCTCGCCAGGTCCACCACCCGTCCCACGACAAACGGGCCCCGCGAGACCACCTTGCAGGTCACGGAGATCCCGGCGGCGTTGGTCACCGTGATGACGGCGCCCATGGGCGCGTCGTTGTTGGCGCAGGTCCCGGCGGCAATGTCGAGCCAACTGGCAACGCCCTGGGTGCTGCGGGACGTGGCTGCGCCGCGGGCTGCGGCCGCAGGGGTCACCCGCGACGTCGGGGCACGCGGTGGACTCGGCGACGCGGCCGCCACGACAGGAGCCGCCGCAGACTTCGGGACCGTGGTCGTCGGCGGCGTCGGCGGCGACGTGGTCAACGGCGCCAGGCTCGCGGGAACGGCAGGCTCGGCCGTCCCGCTTCCGACCGCCGCTTCGGCCGCCACCGAGGCCAGGCCGGGAAGCGAGACCGACGAGCGGACGCCGGATCCGTCCGGCAGCGCCGCGGACAGCGCCGTTCCGGACAGGAGCAACGCCGCTACCGCCTGATCGCCCGGCGCTGACGAGGCATCGGGGCTATCGCCGCTTGGCCGAGCCGGCTCCGCCAGCCTTCCAGCGGCCCCCCCACCCCCGTGCACGACCGTCAGGGCGGGCACGACAGCGAAGCTGCTGCAGAGCCCGAGGATCATAAATCCACGCAACCGCTTGCCTTCACGAATGACGGTACGCAGTGTCTCGCCCTTTCCCCAGAGGGTGCGCGGGGCGATGTGCTGTATACAACCCCCCGAGCGGCAGACACTGTAAACGTGAAGTCAGAAACAAGGCAAAATCCGTAAACCTGGCGTTATCCGCCCAGACGGAAAATTTCCTCCGAATTTACCCATGTCGCCCGTTCGACCTCCGCGGTCGGGCAGTCCCGGGCCGCGGCGACCGCGGCCCCGACGACCGGCACCAAGGCGGGCGAGTTGGGCTTGCCCCGGTAGGGCACGGGAGCGAGGAACGGGGAGTCGGTCTCCACCAGCAGCCGGTCGATGGGGCACAAGGCGGCCGCGGCCCGCACCTCGGCGGCGCCTGGAAAGGTCACGATCCCGCTGAATGACAGCATGGCGCCCAAGTCCAATGCCAGGCGGGCCTCGTCGGGGCCGCCGGTGAAGCAGTGGAAGACGGTACGGGCGGGGACGCCCTCGGAGCGCAGTACCGCCCAGGTGTCGTCCCACGCCTCGCGGGTGTGGATCACCAGCGCCAGGTCGTACTCGTGGGCCAGGGAGATCTGGGCCGCAAAGGCTTCTCGCTGTACCGGCCGAGGCGAATAGTCGTAGTGGTAGTCGAGGCCGCATTCCCCGACCGCGACCACCTTCGGGCCGTGATCAACGAGCAGCGGCTCGATGGTGGCCGACCCCTTGACGGCGTCGTGGGGGTGCAGGCCCACGGTGGCCCAAACCCCGTCATGCGCAGAGGCGACCGCGATGGCGGCCGCCGACCAGGACGCGTCGGTCCCCACGACGACGATCCGTGTGACCCCCGCCTCCCGGGCGGGCCCGATGGCATCGCCATCGGTGTGGCAGTGGCTGTCAGCCCACACGCGCCGTTAGCCCTCGGGGGGCTTGATCCGGGGGAAGAGCGGAGCGCCCTTCTCCACCGGGAGCCCTCCCGGGTAGCCGCCCCACGCCGCCGCGGCCGGAAGGCGTTGCTGGTCGAGCGGCCCGACGGCGGCGGTGAGGCCGATGCGCCGCCAGATCTCCTCGGCCGAGACCGGGACGGCCGGCGAGGCGAGCACGGCGACGATCCGCAGCGCCTCCAGGGCATCGCCCATCACCGCGTCCACCTCCGGGCCCGGTTGCATCTTCCACGGCTGGGCGGCCTCCAAGGCGGAGTTCGTCTCGCGCACCAGCCGCCACGTGGCTTCCAGGGCGTCGCTCGGCGCCACCCGTTCCCAGGCCGCGCTCGCGGCCGACCAGACCGACGCGGCGACCGCAGCCAGCGCCGAGTCCGGGGCGGGAGCCGGGCCGACCCCACCACATTGCTTGGCGACGACGGTGGCCACGCGCGACAACAAGTTCCCCAGGTTGTTGGCCAGGTCGGCGTTGTACCGGGCGACCATCGCCTCGTAGGAGAACTCCCCGTCAGGCCCGAACGCCTGGTCGCGCAGGAAGTGGTAGCGGTACCCGTCCACGCCGAACTCGGGGACCAGGTCGGCTGGGGCGATCTGGTTGAAGGCGGTCTTCGACATCTTCTCGCCGCCGACCAGCAGGAAGCCGTGCACATGGACGTGGCCCGGCGGCGCCTCGCCTGCCGCCATCAGCATCGCGGGCCAGTAGACGCAGTGGAACCGCAAGATGTCCTTGCCGATGAGGTGGTGCACCGCGGGCCACCAGGTGTCGAAGCCTTGACGATCCGAGCCGTAGCCCACCGCGGTGGCGTAGTTGATGAGGGCGTCGTACCAGACGTAGAAGACGTGGGCCGGGTCCCAGGGGACGGGGACACCCCAGTTGATCGACGTCCGGGAGATGGAGATGTCCTGGAGCCCCTGGCGGATCAGGCCGACCGCCTCGTTGCGCTTGGGATCGGGTGACACCATCTCGGGGTGGCGGGCATACCAGTCGAGCAGGGGTTGCTGGAAGGCGGACAGCTTGAAGAAGTAGTTGTCCTCCTTGAACAGCTCGACGGGGCGGCGGTGGATGGGGCACAAGTTGTCGGCGAGCAGGTCGTCTTCGTTGTAGTACGCCTCGCAGGAGACGCAGTACAGGCCTTCGTAGGTGCCCAGCTCGATCCAGCCGTTGTCGTAGACGGCCTGCAACAGCTTCTGGACCGCCTCGTAATGCCGGGGCTCGGTCGTGCGGATGAAGTCGTCGTAGGAGATGTTGAGCAGCCGCCACGCCTCTTTGAAGCGGGCGCTGGTGTCGTCGGCCTGCTGCAGGGGGGTCAGGCCCTTGGCTTCGGCGGCGCGCTGGACCTTGAGCCCGTGCTCGTCGGTGCCGGTCAGGAAGAACACGTCGTCGCCCAGCAGCCGGTGCCAGCGCGCCAGGGCGTCGGCCGTGATGGTGGTGTAGGCGTGCCCGATGTGGGGCACGTCGTTGACGTAATAGATCGGCGTGGTGACGTAGAAATGGGCCACAGCGCGTCGCAGCCTACCGAGCGCCTCCCGGCTCCCCGCCCGACTTTCGCAGCGCCACCGCCACGTCATACACCCGCCTTCGGGGGACGCCGAGCGTGGCCGTGACCGCCACCACGGCGGCCTTGCGGTCATCACCGGCGGCCAGGCGCCGGGCCAGCGCCAAGGCGATCGCCTCGTCGTCGACCGCCGCCGCCCGCGTCGCCGCATCGGGCACCGGAGCCGGT
>JAUTXM010000272.1 GCA_030838025.1 Acidimicrobiaceae bacterium | reverse complement strand
GACGTCGGCAGTGGCGAGCCAGGCCAGGTATTGGCGGGCCTTGGAGGCGTAGGTGCGGCGGCTCTGGGCTGCGAGCGGGGCGACCGCGAGGGCGGCGGTGTATGTGTCGAGCACCTCGGTGAACGGGTCGGGCAGGTCGACCGGGGCTCGCCCGTGCCGGCGTAGCGGGGTGGGCGGCCTGTTCTCTGAAGTGGATTCGGGGTCCTGCGACCCTTGTCCTGGCCCGTTCTCTGAACTCATGCAGAGGACGTTACTTCAGAGAAGGAGTCTTCTCTGAAGCTGGGACACCCCACCTCAGACGTTCCTTGACGCGAGCCAAATTCGCCGCCGGGCTGTGCAGTCGCAGGGGTCGACACTTGGAACGCCTCGAGGTGGACGCCGATCAGATCGTCTTCGTTAGGCCCGCGCCCCGCTGGGACGGGGTTTCTGTCGCTACTTGGGGCAGGACGACGCCGGGACGATGGGACCACCGGCACGCTGGATGGCCCGGTAGACGGTGGAGCGAGCGACGGAGAACAGTTCGGCGAGTTCGGCCATCGTGTGGCTGCCGGCTCGCCACAGGTTGACAAGGTGGGCTTCCTGTTTCGGGCTGACTTTGGGTTGTTAGCCCCCTAGCCGTCCTTTGATCGACGAGGTGGGACCTCGTGTGTTGTTGAAGACCACGGTTTCGAACCTCCCCAGAGCAACGTTGACGTTCTCGTCGGTTGTGGCGCCGGCACGGGCGTTGACCAGGGTTCGGCACGCCGTGGGGCTGCTGGTCGACCGCCCAGCCTTGGCGTGCTCCAGCCCTTCGCGGGTGTAGTTCTTGCGGGGTTGCGCATCGATGACGGAACACGACCTGCAAACGCCCTGCGGGAGTCAGCGATAGCCACCGACGATCGTTGCGCCGGTCGCGACCGGGGGGATATCACATCGGTCCGCGATGTCGGCGACGAAGGCTTGGAAGGCCGGAAGGGCCGGCAGCGAGTCCGGCTCGTCGATGTCGTGTTCGATGACTACGTGGATGAAGCTCACGCCATCGTCGAGCCGGAAGACCTTGTAGGTGAACCCCTCGGGCTGGCGTTGCTCCAACTCGGCAAAGACCGCCTCGATCAGCCGCTGGTTTTCGGCCGCTCGCTCGGGCTTGACCTGGTAACGCACCACAATTGTCTTCATCCTGTGCCCCCGCTTCGCGCGGCCCGGACGGCCGTCGGCACCGACTCAGACTGCCAACGGTCGTGAGACTCATCGGTACCGCCCGCGGCTACTCGGAGGTGGCGGCGAAGCCCTGGCGCAGGGTGTTCTCGCTGACCACGCGTGGCTCGAGGAAGGAAAGCATATAGTCGGGCCCACCGGCCTTCGACCCCACACCGGACAGGCCGAGGCCGCCGAAGGGCTGGCGTCCGACGACCGCGCCGGTGATCCCGCGGTTGACGTACACGTTGCCGGCTCGCAGTTCGGCCGACGCCCGCCGGATGGTCGCGGGGCTACGTGAAAGGACGCCCGCGGTCAAGGCGTAGTCCGTGTCGTTGGCCAGAGCGAGCGCCTCGTCGAGGTCGCCGGCGCGAAACACGCTCAGCACCGGCCCGAAGATCTCCTCCGTCGCCAGGCGGCCTCGACGGGCGACGTCGGTGACGATCGTCGGGCCGACGAACCAACCGTCGTCGGGAACGTCATGGCGTTCCAGTACGACCGTTCCTTCGGCCCGAGCGACGGGCAGGTATCCCGATACCTTGGCGTGCGCCTCGGCATCGATCAGGGGGCCGATGTCGGTTCCCATCGACGCCGGTTGCCCGATCCGCAGCAGTGCGGCCGCCCCGACCAGCCGGGAAACCAACTCGTCGTGGCCGTTGCCCACGACGATCAAACGAGACAGTGCCGAGCACTTCTGGCCGCTGAAACCGAACGCCGACCCGAGGATGATCGGTACCGCCTGGTCGAGATCAGCGTCAGTGTCGACAATGAGCGTGTTCTTGCCGCCCATCTCGGCGATGACCCGTTTGACGTGACGCTGGCCCGGCACGACGCGGGCCGCCATTTCGTTGATCGCCAGGCCCACGGCTTTCGACCCGGTGAAGGCGATGAGGGCGACATCGGGGTGGGCGACCAGCCGGGCACCCACGTCCTCGCCGCGGCCAGGCAGGAAGGCCAGCACCCCTGGTGGCAACCCCGCCGCCGTAAGCGCATCCACCAACGTGGCGCCAATGGCGGGGGTTTGCTCAGCGGGCTTGAAGCACACGGCGTTTCCAGCTACCAGCGCCGCCGACACCATCCCGGTGGCGATGGCGAGGGGGAAGTTCCACGGTGCGATTACCGCCGCCACACCCCGTGGCTGGTAGTGGAGCGTGTTCACCTCGCCCGGAGGTGACAGGACACCAGAGCGCCCCGGTGCCGCACCCGCCCCCGCCTCCAGCATCGGCATCTGGCGCCCGTAGTACTCGAGAAAGTCGATGGCCTCGCACACATCTCCATCCGCCTCGGCCCACGGCTTGCCCGCCTCGAACACCTCCAGCGCCGCCAGGTCGGGCCGCCGGGCCCGCATCCACTCGGCCGCGCCGAACAGCACCGCGGCCCGAGCGGCCACCGGCGTCGAACGCCACCCGTTCCAGGCCGCCAAACAGGAAGCCACCGCTTCGTCCGCCTCGGCGGCCCCACACGAGGCCGAGGTGGCGACGACCACCGACGGCCGAGCCGGATCGACCGACACGATCCCCTCCGCCGTGTCGACCGTCCGGCCGCCGATCACCGCCGGCACATCGCACCTCGGCGAGGATCCCGACGCCGACCCGGATGCAGAACGCGCCGGCCCCGACTCCGAGCGCACCACCCGCGTGACCGCCGCTGCCATCGATGCCC
>JAUTXM010000270.1 GCA_030838025.1 Acidimicrobiaceae bacterium | reverse complement strand
TGACCGCTTTGCTGATGCGGGCCGCGGTGTCGGTCTCGCCCAGGAAGTCGAGCATCATGGCGGCCGAGATGACCGCCGCGGTGGGGTTGGCCCGGCCCGTGCCCGCGATGTCGGGCGCCGAGCCGTGGACCGGCTCGAAGAGGGAGGGGCCGGTGCGGGCCGGGTTGAGGTTGGCCGAGGCGGCCCGGCCGATGCCGCCCGAGACGGCGCCCGCCAAGTCGGTGAGGATGTCGCCGAAGAGGTTGTCCGTGACGATCACGTCGTACCTGAGGGGTTTCTCGACCAGGTAGATACACGCCGCGTCGACGTGGTTGTACGCGGTGGTCACGTCGGGGTACTCGCCGGCCACTTGATCGAAGGTGCGCTGCCACAAGTCGCCGGAGAACGTGAGGACATTGGTCTTGTGGACCAACGTGAGGTGGTGGCGGGCCCGGCCCCGGGCCAGGTCGAAGGCGAAGCGGACGCAGCGCTCGACGCCGAAGCGGGTGTTCACCGACCCTTGGGTGGCCACCTCGTTCGGCGTCCCCCGGCGCAGGAATCCACCTTCGCCGGTGTAGCTCCCCTCGGTGTTCTCCCGCACGACCGCCAAGTCGATCCCCGGTGGCGCCACGAATGGGCGCAGGTTGATGTACAGGTCGAGCTCGAAGCGCAGTTTCAGGAGCAGTCCCCGCTCCAAGACGCCCGGGGGGACATCGGGGCTGCCCACCGCTCCGAGCAGGATGGCGTCGACCTGGCGGAGCTCGTCGAGGACCGAATCAGGGAGGACCTCGCCCGACGCCAGGTAACGCCGGGCGCCCAGGTCGTAGGCGACGGTGTCGAGTTCGGCTCCCGCGGCGCGGCACACCTTGAGGGCTTCGGCGATCACTTCTGGGCCGATCCCATCACCACCGAGCACGGCTATGCGATAACTGGTCACGCGAAGAGAGACTTCCTTGAGAAACGAAACGACCGCCCACCAAGTGGACGGTCGGAGGCGCACGCCGGGGGTCCGGGATGCGCTAGACGATAATTACGATGATGTGGAGGAAGGACACGGCGCTACCAGTGTCGTCCATCCGCCCAGCCACGTCAACCGGGGGGCCGCGAGGTGAGACGGCACGGCAAAAGTAAGGTGGTTCCGCAATGGCACAGACTCAGCTCACCCGCGACACCTTTGATCGGCTCCAGGACGAGCTCGAGGATCTGAGGACCCGCGGCCGGGTGGAGATCGCCCGGGCCATCGAGGCCGCCCGCGCCCTGGGCGACCTGTCGGAGAACGGCGACTACCACGCCGCCAAGGATTCCCAGGGCAAGATGGAGGCTCGGATCCGTCAGCTGCAGTCGATGCTGGACGGAGTCGAGATCGTCGACTCCGAGGCGGGCTCGTCGGCAACGGTGACCACGGGCGTGGTGGTGTCCCTGCGCTACGCCGGCGACGACGACGTCGAGCGCTTCCTCATCGGATCCATCGAGGAGCGCCGCGAGGGCGTGTCGATCATCTCGCCCAACTCGCCCCTGGGCCAGGCCCTGATGGGCCACGGCCCTGGGGCGCACGTGAGCTACGAGGCGCCGAGCGGCAAGCTCGAGGTGGAGATCGTCGCCGTCGGCGAGTAATCGAGCCACGTCTGTGGGCGACTTACGGCTCTCAGGGCGTTTTAGGGTCGTCCTGCGCTGTAGGTAGCCCACAGAGACACAAGTCGCCCACAGACTGGACATCCCGGAAGCTCTAGCGGGGGGGGTCGGCGGCGCGGCTCGCGAGCGAATCCCCGTGCTCCTGCCACCGGGCCATCGTCCACAGCAGGTCCGACAGGCGGTTGAGATAGGGCACCACCAAGGAATCGGTGGCGGCCAGCCCCAGCGCCTGTCGCTCGGCCCGGCGCACCAGGGTGCGGGCCAGGTCGAGGGCCGCCGACACCCGGTCCTGGCCGGGCAGCACGAACTCGGTGATCGGTGGGAACCGCTCGCTCAGCCGGTCGATCCAACCCTCGAGCTGGTCGACCATGGCGCCGGTGACCGCGGTCTGGCCGCCCACCAACTTGGGCCGGTTGGCGGGCGCGGTGGCCAGTTCGGCCATGAGCACGTAGAGGTCGCGTTGGAGTCCGATCAGGAGGCCGTCGAGCTCGGAGCCCGATTCGGCCTCGGCCCGGGCCAGACCCATCGCCGCCTGGGCCTCGTCCACCGCCCCGTTGGCCTCGATGGCGGGCGAATCCTTGGACACCCGCCCGCCGTAGAGGAGGCCGGTCGTGCCGTCGTCGCCCTTGCGGGTGTAGATCTTCATGACAGGGCGACGCTACCCAGCCCCGGCGGGCGGGGCTTAACGGGTCGTCGAAGCGGGAATATCCGCTGCGAGCTGCGTCAGCTGCGCGCATCGTGCGAGTCGCCCCAGGGAGGTCACGCCGTGTTTGTCTTTCTACGCCGTCGGATCGTGCGTTACGTCATCGCCGCGATCGCAATACCGCTGATCGGGATGTTGGTCGTGAAAGCCAGCACCGAGATGGAGTCTCGCCGCGGGACGTCAGTCGGCAGCCGGTCGCTGCGCAAGCTCGGGACATTCATGGAGAACCGCGGCGGCGGACGGTTCGTGCGGCCCAGGCCCGGGCCAGCGCCAGCGCCCGCTGGTTAGCCAGTCGATTGGGCTACGCGATCAGCCTGGCGTCGAGCGTGATTGGCACAGCGCTCAGCGCCTTGGACACGGGGCACCCCACCTTGGTCGCCTCGGCGGCCGCCTGGAACTCGGCATCGCTGATACCGGGTACCACGGCCTCGCACGTCAACTCGATCCCCGTGATGGCGAAGCCGCCGTCGACGGGCTTGATCGTGACTCGCGCCGTGGTATCGACGCTCGTCGCAACGTGGCCGCCTTCGGCCAGTCCGTGGGCGAACGCCATGGAGAAGCATCCGGCGTGGGCGGCACCGATCAACTCCTCCGGATTGGTGCCGCCGCCCTCCTCGAACCTCGACGAGAACGAGTACTGACCCGAGAAGGCACCGCTCTCGGTGTCCATGGTCCCCTTGCCGCCGACGAGCGGCCCTTCCCAACGGGCATGCGCACTGCGAACGGCCATGTCGCACTCCTTCTCAATCGGAACCTGGACGAACGTTACGTCCAGGTTCGCACCGCGGGCATCGCGGCCCGACCGCCGGGTTCAGGCAACACCGCCAGGACCTGATGGACCGACACGCCGCCGTCGTCGAAACCCACCGCCGACGCGGCCATGTACAACCGCCAGATCCGGGCCCGCCCGATGCCGACCAGGGCGACCGCCTCATCCCAATGGGCTTCGAGGTTGGCCACCCAGGCTCGCAACGTCCGGGCGTAGTGCTCCCGTAGGGATTCCACGTCGCGGACCTCGAATCCCGCCTCGTGCATGGCCAGCACGACGTCGCCGACGTCGAGCAACTCGCCGTCGGGGAACACGTAGCGCCCCAGGAACGAGCGGCCGCCCAGCCGGGAACCACCCTTGGACGAGATGGCGTGGTTGAGGAACCGGCCCCCGGGACGCAGGAGGGCATGGGCCGTGTCGAAGTACTGCTTGGTCCGCTCGGAGCCGACATGCTCGAACATCCCGATCGACGAGATGGCGTCGAACTGCTCGCCTCGTAGATCGCGATAGTCCTGTAGCCGGATCTGCACCTGATCGGTCAGTCCCGCCTCTGCGACTCGCTCGCGGGCCCGTTCCGCCTGCGACTCGCTGATCGTGATGCCCACCACGTCGGCGCCGTGACGGGTCGCGGCGTGCATCGCCATCGAGCCCCAGCCGCAGCCGATGTCGAGCAGTCGGGCGCCGGGCTGTTGCGGGAGGCCGAGCTTCTGGCACACCAGTTCGTGCTTGGACGCCTGGGCATCTTCGAGCGTGGCATCGTCGTCGACGAAACGGGCGCAGGAGTACGTCAGGCTCGGTCCGAGAACGAGACGGTAGAAGTCGTTGCCGACGTCGTAGTGATGGCTGATGGCCCGGGCGTCGCGACGCTTCGAGTGACGCCAGCCCCGTGCCCTGATCTCCTCAGGGGGTGGGGGCAGCGGCCGGCCCAGCGCGCCGACCCGAGCGCTCGACTCCAGCGCCGCCCAGGCGGCCCGGGTCCCGAGTCGCAGGTCGCGGTCGGGGATCGCGTCCTGCAGCGCCCGCAGCATCAAGAAGAGGTCGCCGTCGAAGTCCAGGTCCCCGGCGACGAACGCCCGGGCAAGGCCGAGGTCGCCCGGGGCCCACAGCAAGCGCCGCAGCGCCTCGTTGGATCGGACGATCACGGTGCCAGGCCCATCGGCGGGCCCGATGCTGCTGCCGTCCCAGAAACGGAACCGCACGGGGATGGTGCCGGGAAAGAGCGCTGCCAGCAGCGGGCCGAAGGCCTCTGCCGAGGTGCCGCGAGCGGTCCCGTTGGCGGGACCCGGAGCCTGGACCGCGAGGCTCGGGTCGAGGGGGTCGAGCGCCGTTTGTTCGGCAGGACCGGTCGGATGGTCAGCGAGCACTGGTAGCCCCTCCCCAGCCGGGGACGGCTCACCATCGACGGAGCCGACCCGTTGGCGATTCGTGTACTAATGCGGGCGTGCCAAGGCGGCAGTGGTTCGACCGCTTGGCGGATTGCTAGCGGATAACCGCAAAAGGGGCCGGGAGATTCCCGATTTGTTACGGCTCACGGCACGGCTTGGTAGGACTCGCTCAGCCAGGCGCACACCTGCTCGTCTACGTCCTCGGGACCCCGGAGATTCACGACGTGATACGTGAGGCGACCGTAGGTGGTGGGCTTGCGGGCGATCTTCGGGTGCAGCACCCGGCGGGGCAACTGGAACGACAAGGCGACCCATCGCGTCATCGGTCGCAGCTGCACGAACGTCCCGGACTTCTTGATGAAGATCCCGACCGACACCGGCTCGACATGTACCGGGCCCAGGGTCGAAAGGTGGGCCATCACCGCCTCGAAGATGGGGCGCTCCCTCGGTGGCCCGGTGGCGAAGTACTCCTCGAGGGTCACTGCCGGCGTGCATTCGTGTGATTGCCGCGGCCGGCGAAACCGCCGCCGGCATTGCGGACACACCCACGACTCCATGCCTGAGGTCACTTTCCGCGCATGACGAGTCGAATCCGCACAGTCGTTCCAGTCTGCACAGAATGACGCCTACCCGGTGATGGTGAGCGTTCCCTCGGCCCGGGTGCCCTGGTTGCCCACCGCCAGCACCTTGTAGACGCCGGGCGGGTCCCCGCTTTGCGGGACGTAGGTCGAGGTGACCGCGCCCTGGGGATCGGCGGTGTGGCTCGGTCCCACGAAGCGCGACTTGCTGGGCGGGGGTGCGTCAATCTCGAAGGTCAGGGCCTCCCCGGGCCGGAAGCCCGCGACCGCCAGCATGAACGACGCCCCAGCCTTGCCCGTCGGCGGTGTCACGCTGAGCGTGCCTTGACGAGCCTTGATCGTGTGATGCCGAAGCCCGCACGCCGGTACGACAAGCAGGATCGCGACCAACGTGACCGAGATGAGGGATCGAGGGCGGCGGGGCACGGCTCATGGTAACCAGTGGGCATCATCCCCCGCCGGGGGGAAAACCAGTACGGGGAGGCATTTTCCCCCCGATAGCCTGAGGCGATGACGACCTACCTGGAAGCCCTGCGCGAACGGGTGGTCATCTTCGACGGGGCAACCGGGACCAACCTGCAGCTGCGCGACCTCGGGCCCGACGACTTCGGCGGCCCCGCCGTCGAGGGTTGCAACGAACTGCTCTGCGACACCAGGCCCGATGTCGTGGCCGATCTCCACCGCTCGTTCTTCGACGTCGGTGTCGACGTGGTCGAGACCAACAGCTTCGGGTCGCTGCCCTGGGTCCTGGCGGAGTACCAGATCGCCCACCGCACCCGGGAGCT
>JAUTXM010000234.1 GCA_030838025.1 Acidimicrobiaceae bacterium | reverse complement strand
TTGGCGCGGTGTGCGCTACTTGGGCGGGGGCGTGGAGGCGACCATCCTGCGGGTGTCGAGCAGGTCGCCGGTGGAGTGGTCCCGCACGTTGACGACCACGTCGTAGGTCGTGGAGAGCGGCGCGTAGTCGTTGTCGACCAGGCCGACGCCCGCGGTCGCGCCACCGGCAACGACTGGGGAGTAGGGGCTGCGCCAGGCCACGATGCCGGTAGCCTGATCGGATTCCACCAGTTCCATGTCGAGCTGTGAGGCGCCTCCGCAGTTGGACACCTTGTAGCCGGCCCAGATGGCGCCGATGGCCGTCGACCCGGGGTTGTAACCGCCGGAGGCGTTCATGGAGATGATCGAAGCGCAGGCGGCGATGCGCGCAGCCGGAGTCGACACGCTGAGCGTGGTCGCCGACACGGGCGTGCCGCCGCTGTCGGTCACCGCCAGGGTGACCTGATACGTCGTGTTGAAGGACAGCGCGTCGGTGTGGCGGGTCGCGACGAACGGCAGGCTGCGCGCCGGCGTCCAGGTGTCGGTGGTCGTCCAGCCGACCGCTCCCGTTGCATCGGTCGCGGTGAGCGTGATCGTGTAGCTACGGCCCGACGAACCGCAACGGGACAAGGCGATGTCCGCATTCCCGGAGGCGCTGGTGGTCACGGTGCTCTGATCGACTGACACCGCCATCTTGTCGATGTTCACGCACCCTACGCCCCCGCTCGGGGCCGGGGCCGGGGCCGTGGACCCTCCGCCGCCCCCGCCGCCTCCGCCGCCACTGCCGGCCGACCCACCTTGGGCCAGGGCCGCGGGCGCCGCCAGCAGCGACATCGCGATCATCGCAACCGCCGCTGCGCCGATCTTTCGCTTACGCATGTTCTTCTTCTCCCTCGAGCGTTCCGGGGCCGCCCACGCTGAGAGGCTCCTGTCGAAGGATCTGCCCTGGCCGGTGCGGCTACAAGACGGCCAATGGTCGTACGACCTTCTGGCTACCAGTCATGGTCTGGGCGGATTGTCCGATTGATGGTCTTACGACCATTGACGGATGGTGTGACGAGTTCCGATGGTCGACACTGGGTGGAGAGAGACGCTGAGCCGTGAATCCACCCGACGATCAACTACCTTCGCCGGACCGACCGCCGGGGGAAAGACCGGCTGAGCCGGCGCGGGTCCTGGTAGTCGATGATCATGCGGGTGTCCGTGCAGGCGTCATCGGCCTGATCGGTACCCGAAAGGAGTTCGTGGTGGTCGGCGAAGCGGCCGACGGGCACGAGGCGGTCGAACTCGCCTCCCGCTTGGCGCCTGATCTGATCCTTATGGATCTGTCGATGCCGGTCATGGACGGTGTCGACGCCACTCGGGAGATCGCCGGACTCGCAGATCCGCCTGCGGTGCTGCTGTTCACGGCGTGGGCCGATCGGGAGCGAATCGCGGAAGCGGTTGCTGCAGGTGCCGCGGGCCACGTGTTGAAAGACGCTCCGCCCGGCGTGCTGCTCGCGGCCCTCGAATCTGCGCGGGCCGGTCCCCGGCCCCGGCTCGTGGAGGTGCCCGCCCTCGACGCTGGCGCCCCCGGTGATGCCGGCCGTGGGAACGTCGTCCCGATCGGTGGCCGGACGCGGGGTCGCCGGTGGCCGGTCCGCCTCACCGCCGGGGTGGCCGCGGTCGTGATGCTCGGGATCACCGGCGCCGCGGCCGCCAGTGAAGGCAGGCTCCCGCCTCCTATCCAAGCAGCGGCTCGATTCGTCGGACTCCCGACCCCGGAACAGGTCGGTCCGGACGACGCTCGTCACGATCTGGCACGTCTCGATGCGGCGTTGCGCAGCGGTGACTCGAACGAGATCGCGGCGGCCGCCGATCGGCTCCGGGGACGACTCGGCACACTGAGCTCGTCGGACCAGACTCGACTGGGGGTCGCGACCGCGCTCGACCGCGCCCAACAGCGCCTGGCACCGGTCGGATCTCCGAGCACCAATGGCGGGCCTGTGGCGACGCCGGCCCCCGCACCGGCGCCCGCCCCGCCGGCCACCATCGATCACCGCGGACCGGGAGGCGGCGGCGGTGACGAAAACGGCACGACGAGCGGCGGTCGAGGACCGGGGCCCGCATCCACGACAACGGTTCCTGCCGTTGCTTCGCCGGCGACGACCACACCCGATACCTCCGGCAGGGGCGGCCAAGGCGGAGGCGGTCGAGGGGACGGAGGCTCTCGGGGCGGGCCGTCCACCACGTCACCCTCAGGCGGGGGAGCGCACGCTTAGCTCGTAGCTCCGAGTCCGTGGCGTTCCGCCCAGAGCGCCGCCTGGGTGCGATCCTGGACGCCGATCCGACTGAACACCCGGGTGAGATGGGACTTGACCGTTTTCTCGGAGATCCCGAGCCGACGGGCGATCTGCTTGTTGGCCAGGCCGGAGCACAGCGCCGCCAGGATCTCTCGCTCCCGAGGAGTCAACTCCTCGGCCGCCTTGCGCTGGCTGCCGAGCTGGAGGAGGGCCCTGGCGGCCTTGGGGGAAAACGGCGACTCGCCTTGGGCGGCCGACCGCACGCCGCGGAGCAGCTCGTCGGGCTCGGCGTCCTTCAACAGATAGCCCACCGCGCCGGCGTCGATGGCATCGAGGATCCGGTCGCGCTCGGAGAACGACGTGAGGATCACGACCGGCAGGTCCGGCTGTGCCGCCCTGATCCGGCGGGTCCCTTCCACCCCGTCCACCTCGGGCATGGACAGGTCCATGAGCACCACGTCGGGGACCTGGGCTGCGGCCCGCTCCGCGGCTTCGGCCCCGTTGGACGCCTCGGCGATCACCTCGATGTCGTCGACACTGCCGAAGAGCTGGCCGAGACCTCGCCTGACCACCTCGTGGTCGTCGGCAATCAGGATCCGGATCATGAGATGGGCAACTCCAGTCGGAGGCGGGTGCCGGTGTGGCCATCGGAGTGCACGTCAAGGCGCCCGCCGGCGTCACCGGCCAGCTCGCCGAGCAGGTGCAGCCCCACATGGCCTTGGGCAGAGTGGGCATCGACGGTCGCGGGGCTGAAGCCCGGGCCGTCGTCCGCGATCTCGAGATGGAACCTGCCCTCGGGCTGGGTCACCGTCACCGTAACTCGGTGTGCCGTCGATGCGTGGCGGCCGATGTTGCGGATCGCCTCCTGCGCCGTCCGGTAGGCGAGCGCCTCGACGCCGCGGGGCAAGTCGATGCGGTCGGGGATCGTGACGGAGACCTCGACGCCGCGGGCCCGCAGCGGCGACACCAGATCCTGCAGGGCGACGGCCAGGCCTTCGTCGTGCAGGCGAGGTGGTGCGATCGCGACGATAAGGGTCCGGAGGTCCCGGATGCCCTGCCGAAGCTCGCCCGCCGCCCGTGACACCGTCGCTGCCACATCGGACAGCCCCGCGGTGCTGGCGTGCTCGGCGGCGGCCGTGAGTGACAGCGCCGTTCCCGCCAGGGCCTGGACCGGTCCATCGTGCAGGTCGGCAGCAATGTGCCGGCGCTCGACATCGGCCGAGCTGATCGCCCGCTGCAGAAGCCGTTGCTGCTCGATCTGTCCCGTTTCGAGGCGCCGGGCCATGGCCCACGCCAACGGAACTTGGGCGAGGAACAGCAGCAGCAGCCCGGCGAGCATGGCGGGCAGGACCGAGACGAACGCCCGGTGGCTGTCGGCGGTGACCGAGGAGAACTTGATGTAGGCCTCGAAGAGGACCGGCTGGCCGCCGCTGGTGCGCAGCCCGTCGTAAACCTGGAGCAGCTTCTTGAACTGGCGCTCGTACAGGTTCTCAGGCGCCGCCAGGTTGGACACGCCGGCCTCAGGATTGCCGCTGGTCAGGGCTTTGGCGTCGTCATGGTCGAGGCCGTAGTGCTGGCCGATCAGGCGGGGCTCGTCCGAGTAGAGGATCGTCCCGCCGGCCGACCAGATCTTGACCCGGACCAGTCGGTCGGAGAGGACTCGGGTCTTGACGACTTGGTCCAAGGCTGCGAGCGCTCCGGGATCGCCGTGGACGACACCATCGGTGAGAAGCGGCCAGACGGCCGCCCGACCCTCGGCGACGGTGAGATCCCGGGCGTCTCGCACCGCCCCGGCGGTCGCGCTGCGGCTCACCAGCCAGGCAACCCCGATGGTGATCAGGATCACCGCCGCCAGGTCGGCCGCGACGAAGGTCACGACCGCCGAGCGGACCGTGATGCGCCGGCCACTCGCCGGGCGCGGCGGCGGTGTGAATGCGAACTCCTGGGCGGGCGGCGCCGCGGCAGTCGGCTCGACGGGTGAGACGGTCCGCATTCAGCGGCCCGGCCCGGACTTGTCGGGAAGGTAGGCGCCGGGGCCATGAAGCATGCTGCGCTGCCAGCGGTGCGGCGTGGCGAGCACCGCCCGGGGATAGTCCTCGAACATCCAGCGCACGAAGTTGCGGCGGGTCCAGTCATTGGCCCCGGCGACGCGCACCGCCGCCCGGACCCCTTTGCGGTGGCGAAGGCTTCGGGAAAGCGCCGTGGCCAGCCGGTCGTCGGCGCCCATGCCCGCCAGGACGTGATGGCGGTAGCTGTCGGCCACCAGGCTGGGCCTGTGGGGCCCGCCCGCGATGACTGCGTGCCCCGCCAGTTCGCCGGTTTCCAGGGCTTGGCCGATCCCTTCACCGGTCAAGGTGTCGGTGGCCCGGGCGGCGTCGCCCACGAAGAGGACCCTGCCGGCCGTCAGCTGGGTGGCGCCGATTCGGGCCGGTATGGGCCAGGCCTTCGTCGGCGCCTCGGGCCGGGCGTCGGGCCCGAGGACAGCCCGGACGTGCGGGCGCTGCAGGACGTCGGCCCACTGGGCCTTCATCTCGTGGGTGGGTTTCCCGGCCGAGCGGTGTATCCCGAAGCCGACATTGGCGCGCCCGCCGGGCAGGGGGAATGACCAGGCGTAGCCAGGGAGGAGATCGGCGTCGAACCAGACCCAGAGTTGGTGGGCGGCGGCGGCGTCGACATCGGTGAAGTACTGCCGGAGGGCGTGCCACTCGCCGAGGTACCCGGCCTCGTCGCTGACCCCGAGCTTCTTGCGAAGGGGCGACCACATGCCGTCGGCCGCCACGGCGTAGCGGGTGAGGACCGGTCCCACACCGTCGACTTCGAGCTCCACCAGGTCGTGGTGCTGTGCGGCGTCAGTGACGGCGTGGCCGTCGTAGACCTTGACGCCTGCGGCCCGTGCGACGTCGACGAACGCGGCATCGAGATCGCTTCGCCGGGCGACCGCGGCAAACACGCCACCGGTTGCGGGGAGCGCAAACCGCACCGTTCGTCCGGAGGGCGAGCGAATCCACGTTTCGGTGACCGGCTGCCAGGACCCGACCGCGTCGGGGCGCAGCCCCAAACGCTCGTAGCGCCGGAGCGCCCCGGTTGTCAGCCCGTCGCCGCAACACTTGTCGCGGGGGAATCGGGCCTTGTCGAACAACACCACGTCGCGCCCGGCCCGGGCCAGGGTGATGGCCGCGGCAACGCCGGCCGGCCCCCCTCCCACGACGGCGACGTCGGCCCGCAACATTCAAGCGAGGCTAGAGCGTCGGGGGCCCTTTGCCGTGCCGGCGCTCCCCCGGACGTCCTTTCCTAGCAGTTCATGTCCTGTGGCGGTCATGTAGTGCTATGAAGCCCGCCGCTCGTGGCGTAGGGCCGCGGCCAGGACCTCGGACGATGTCTTCTTGGCGTTCCAGCCGAGGATCTTGGCCGCCTTGGCCGGGTCGAGGGCGAGGGGGCCGTTGATGAGGATGGCGCGATCGGCGCCGAAGGGGGTCTGATGCAGCCGGAACGCCACCTCGGAGCCCGCGAGCAGGAGTCGCGCCGGTAGGCGCACCACGTGGCTCCCGGCCACCTTCGCCACGCCCGTGGCGTTCAGCCAATCGGCGGGAGCGATGTTGACCACGCCCGTCGCGGTGGACGCCCCGGCCAGGTGCAGGGCGGCCGCAGCGTCATCCTCGTCGAGGAACTGCAACGCTTCGTTTTTCCCCCTGAATGCCGGCACCACGAGCCGATACCCCTTGACCGCCTGGGCAACCGCGGGATCGGCGTGGGGTCCGAGGACGGCGCCGATACGCAGAACCAGGGTGGGGGTGGTGCTCACGCAGAGCCGCTCGGCCCGCAACTTGTCGGTGGCGTAGGCGCACTGGCGGTTGGGGCGGGGCCAGTGGTCCTCGCCGATGGGCAGGGGGTTGTCCGGCCAGGCGCCGTAGACGGCGGCGGAGGAGGCCAGCACGACGCGTGCGGGGCGCGCCGCGAGGACGTTGCGGGTCCCGTCCCAGTTGGCGTGGGCGGTGTCGGGGCCCCGCCACAGGGCGAAGCCCAGGTGGAACAGCACGTCCACGGCCGCCAGGGCCTCCCGGGCGGTGTCCTCCCGCAGGTCCGCTTGGGTGTGGACCAGCTTGGGGTGCTCCGTGGCGAGCGGACGGCGGGCGACTGAGCGGATCGTCGCCACCGCCGGGTCCTCGAGGAGCAGGGCCAGGAGCCGGGAGCCGAGGTGGCCGGTGGCTCCGGTCAGGCCAACGTCGATCGAACGTCCTCGAAGGCCCGCAGCGCCTCGGCGA
>JAUTXM010000223.1 GCA_030838025.1 Acidimicrobiaceae bacterium | reverse complement strand
GCGGGCCTACGTGCCCTGGAGGCGGCTGCCGTGCGCAGCGCCTTCCTCGATGCCGTGGTCGCGGCCACGGAGCGTTCCCGGGCCCTCGGCGGCTGAGCTCGGCCGAGCGCAGGCGGGCGCGCTGGGGGCGGGCTGGGGCGGGCTGGGGGCGGGCTCGGAGCCCTTGGCGGCGCTCCCGGCGGCCCACCCATACCAGAACCTGCGGACTCGTTCGCGGATCCCCGAGCAGTGCCACTTTGCGTCGGGCCCGTGGTGGCGTACGCTCATGGGGCGGAGAAGGGTGGTGTGTGCGCGTGCCGTCGAGCGAATCCCGAAGCCGGTTCGTCACCGTGGGTGAGGTGGCCAACTTGCTGCGTGTCTCCAACATGACCGTCTACCGGCTGGTGCAGTCGGGACAGTTGCCCGCCATCCGGGTGGGGCGGTCCTACCGGATCCAGGAAGACGACGTCGACAAATACCTGGCAGCGCAGTACACCCAGGCGGGCTGAGGGTCCTGAGCCGGCAGTACCGGACAATCTCGTTTCTTTCCGACTATGGGCTGGCCGATGAGTTCGTCGGCGTGGTGCACGGTGTCATCCGTTCGATCGCGCCCGACGTGGGCGTCGTCGACATCTGCCATGAGGTGCCCCCGTATGACGTCCGCGCCGGCAGCCTGACGCTCGTGCGGGCGGTGCAGTACCTGGCGCCGGGCGTGGTACTCGGCGTGGTCGACCCTGGCGTCGCGACGGCGCGGCGGGCGGTGGCGGTCGAGGTCGCCGACGGCGAGGCGATCTTCGTCGGGCCTGACAACGGGCTGCTGGCGCCCGCCGTCTCCATGGTTGGTGGCGCCGGCCGAGCGGTCGAGCTCACCCAGGTGGCGTACCAGTTGGCGGCTCCCGGTCCCACGTTCGCGGGCCGGGACATCTTCGCCCCGGCCGCTGCCTACTTGGCGCGCGGTGTCGACTTGGCCGAGCTCGGGCCGCCCGTCGATCCGCTCAGCCTCCGACCGGGTCTGGTGCCGCTGCCGAGAGCCGAGGGTGAAGCCCTGGCGACCGAGGTGCTCTGGGTCGACCGGTTTGGCAACGTGCAGCTCAACGTCGGCCCCGACGAGGTGGACGCCATGGGCGAGCGGGTCACGGTGCGTTGGGCCGAAGAGATCCGCACGGCCAACCGGGTCGAGGCCTTCGAGGGCATCGGCCCCGGCCAGCTGGGCTTGATCGTCGACTCGTACGGGCTGATGGCGCTGGCCCTCGACCGGGCCTCGGCGGGCGAGGAGCTTGGTTTGAGGGCGGGCGACCTTGTCACCCTCACGCCGCCTGGGGGCTGAGAAGGGCCGCCCGTTGCGGCGGGTCTTGCGGTGAGGCGGGGCGGGGCGTGAGGCTGGACCGGTGAGACCTGGAACCTCGATCGTCCTTGCCATCCTGCTCGCCGCTATCTTCTTGGCCGCGATCATTCAGTTCGTGGTACTCGGAAGAGGTTGACAAGGCGCCAATGAATTTGGCCGGCATCATCGACGCCCATCCGGCCGACGCACCGGCGCTGGTGGCCGCATCGGGCGAGGTCACGACGTATGGCGAACTCCGCCGGGCCGTCGCGGCGCTGCGCTCACGGCTGGTCGACGAGGGGATCAAGGCGGACGACCGGGTCGCCATCCTGTCGGCCAATGATGCCGCTTTTGTTGTCAGCTACCTCGCCGTCCTCCGGGCGGGCGCGGTGGCGGTGCCGCTCAACATCATCAGCCCGCCCGCCGAACTCCAGCGCCAACTGGCCCAGGTTGACGTGGCCGCGATTCTCGTTGGGCCGGCCGGCAAGCACATAGCCGGCGCATTGGAGACCCTGACGGGCGATCGCGTGCTCCAGGTGACCGGCGAGGCGCCAGGAGACGTGGCGCCAACCGCGGGGGCGGTGGAGGCGGACGCCCCTGTCGCCGTGGACGCGGACGACCCTGAGGAGGCGCAGCCCGTCGTCGACCGGCGGCCCGACGAGTTGGCTGCCCTGCTCTTCACCGCCGGTACCGCAGGAGCCCCCCGCGCCGCCATGCTCACCCACGGCAACTTGTTGTCCAACTTGGACCAGGTCCAGCGCCACCCCGGTCGAGCCATCGAGGCGACCGACCGCGTCCTCGGCGTGTTGCCGTTGTCGCACATCTTCGGCCTCAACGTCGTCCTGGGTGGGGCGTTCTACGTCGGCGCCAGCATCGTCTTCGTCAACCGGTTCGAACCGGCCCGCACCCTCGACCTCATCGCCGAGCACCAGGTCACGATCGTGCTCGGTGCGCCGACCCTCTTCGCCGCCCTGACGGCCGCCCCCGCAGCGTCGGAGGAGCCGATGGCGAGTGTCCGCTTCGCGTACTCAGGCGCCGCGCCGCTGTCGATGGAGGTGGCGGACGCCTGGCAGAAGCGGTTCGGGTTGCCGCTACGCCAGGGCTACGGGCTCACCGAAGCTTCGCCCGTCGTCACCAGCATGGTGATGGACGAGCCGGGTCGTCCGAGCTCGATCGGCGTCCCCATCCCCGGCGTCGACGTGCAGCTGATCGACGACGAAGGCGACGAGGCACTGGCGGGCGACCCGGGCGAGATCTGGGTCCGGGGCCCCAACGTGTTCCCCGGCTACTGGCACGACCCCGACGCCACCGCAGCCGCCCTGACGCCCGACGGGTGGTTGCGGACCGGAGACATTGCCGTGGTCGGCGACGACGGCGAGCTGTCCATCGTCGACCGGGCCAAGGACCTGATCATCGTGTCGGGATTCAACGTGTACCCCGCCGAGGTCGAGGACGTGTTGACCGAGCACCCGGGTGTGACCGAGGTGGCGGTCATCGGTGACGCGGACCCTTATCGAGGTGAAATGGTCCACGCGTTCGTCGTCTTGAACGACCCCGATCGACCGGCCACGGCGGCGCAGCTGAAGGAATGGTGCGGCGTCCGGCTGGCCCGGTACAAGTGCCCGACCGAATTCACCTTTGTGCCCTCCCTGCCCCATGGCCTGGCGGGCAAGCTGCTCAGGCGTTCACTTCGCTCGGCGAGTGCGACCCCGACTGCGACGCCGACGACTTGACCGGCGGCGCCCACGGTCGGGCCGGCGCCACCGCCGGTAACCGTGCGGGCGCCCGGCGCCGACCGGCTCCGGAGGCCACGAGGAAACCGGCGAAGATCACCGAGATCCCGACGAGCAACGTGACCGCGAACGCCGTCATGGCCCCGAACACCGAGTTGAGCGTCCCGCTGGCCCCGAGCACCAACGTCCCTACCGCGATCAGCCCGTTGGACCACAGAAGGCGCCGCTCGCCTTGGGTGCGCCGAACCCGCCACGCACTCCACACGGCGCCGGCAAGGATGGCTGCCGCCCCCCCGGCCGACGCCACCGCCGCCAACACGCGCGGCAGTGGGCCGAACACCTTCGACCCCTGTACCAACTCGTCCACCGGCAGCGGCGCCCGGAACGGCGCCATCACGACCACGCCGGCCGCGAAGGCGCATACCAGTGCCACGCCGACGGAGGTGCTGTTGCCCGCCCTGCGGCCCGCCAAGAGGTACACCGTCCCGAGGGCCAGCACCGGTACGTCGGCGATCGCGCCGAACAGGTAGAACACCCGAAACACCGGCCCCGACCACCCGGCCTGGGCGCCATAGGCCAGCGCGCCCGCCGCCACCGCGAACATGGCCAGTGCCGCGCTCCACGCCAGCTCGTGCGGGCGCCGGGCTCGCAGCCACCGCTCCAGGGTCGACAGGCCAAACGCCACGCCGACCACCGCTGCGGCCACGGCGACCGAGGTCTCCAGGGGGTGGCGCATCACCCCCGACACTACCTTCCGGACACCATATGTGAACTTGTGCACAAGTTTTGTGCCGCCCTAGGTACCATGATCCAATGCCCGCCGGCCGGCACATCCCCGAAGCGACGGTCGCCCGTCTTCCGGTCTACCTGCGGGCACTGGTCGACCTGGCCGAGGCCAAGGCGGCCACCATTTCGTCGGAGCGGTTGGCCGACCTGGCCGGGGTCAACGCGGCCAAGGTCCGCAAGGACCTCTCCTACCTGGGTTCCTACGGCACGCGGGGCGTGGGCTACGACGTCGAGTTCCTCCTCTACCAGATCAGCCGCCAGCTGGGCCTGACCCGGGACTGGCCGATCGTGATCGTCGGCGTGGGCAACCTCGGCCACGCCCTGGCCAACTACCGGGGCTTTGCCGCCCGCGGCTATCGCATCGTCGCCCTGCTCGACGCCGACCCGGGCAAGGTCGGCGAACAGCTGGGCGAGCACCACATCCGCCACATGAGCGACCTCGACGAG
>JAUTXM010000209.1 GCA_030838025.1 Acidimicrobiaceae bacterium | reverse complement strand
GTCGAACCGGAGCCGCCCGAGGACGACGCGCTCGCCCTCGGCTTCTGGCATCTCGGCCAGCGCCCCTATCCCCAGCGCGCCAGCCGTTCGATTGCCATCGCCCCGTGGACCGCGATCCGGCACAACTATTCGTCGTCGGTCGCCGGGACCTTCGATCGCCTCATGGGGCTGGACCGGGCCACGCTCAACGGCCGGCTGCTGCTACTGCACGGTCCGCCCGGCACCGGCAAGACGACCGCACTGCGCGCCTTGGCCCACGCCTGGAAAGGGTGGTGCCGGTTCGAATACATCCTCGATCCGGAACGACTCCTCAACCTGCCCGGGTACCTGATGACAGTCGCCCTGGACAACAACGACGACGATGACGACAAACGGTGGCGCCTCCTTGTGCTCGAGGACTGCGACGAGCTGATCCGCAGCGAGGCCAAACAGGGCGCAGGCCAGTCGCTGGCCCGCCTGCTCAACCTGACCGATGGGCTGCTCGGCCAAGGCCTCGAGGTGCTGGTCTGCATCACGACCAACGAAGCGCTGTCCCGCCTGCATCCCGCTGTCGTCCGGCCCGGCCGCTGCATCGCCCAAATCCACGTCGGGCGCCTCCCCCGCCCGGAGGCAACGGCCTGGTTGGGGTCCGGCGCCGGAATCGGACCAGAAGGCGCGACGCTGGCCGAGCTGCTGGCCATCCGGGGCGACCTCGGCCAACTCGCCCACCACGACACCCCGCCACCAGCGGGGCCCTATCTGTAAACCGGCCCGACGCTCGGGGGGTGGCCGGTTCAGGCCACGGGTGTACGATCGAATGGTTTGCACGAGGGCTCGTTAGAGCAACGCGGGCAGGCATGACGTGACAGGTCCTGGATCCGTCCCGACGCTGCCCTTATCGAGTACCGCGGTTCGAAGAGAGAAGGCCATGGCAAAGCTGATTGCATTTGATGACGCCGCCCGTCGGGCGCTGGAACGGGGGATGAACCAGCTGGCCGACGCGGTGCGCGTCACCCTGGGACCCCGCGGCCGCAATGTCGTGATGGACCGGGGCTACACGGCGCCGCTGATCACCAACGACGGCGTTTCCATCGCATTGGAGATCGACCTCGAGGATCCGCACGAGCGCCTGGGCGCCGAGCTCGTCAAGGAGATCGCCCGGAAGACCGACCAGGTGGCCGGCGATGGCACCACCACCGCCACCGTCCTCGGCTGGTCGATGGTGCACCACGGCTTTCGCAATGTCGCCGCGGGGGCCAACCCGATGGCGCTCAAGCAGGGCATGCAGGACGCCGCGAGGATCGTCATCGCCGGCCTCAAGGACGTCACCAAGGAACTCACGACCCAGGACCAGATCGCCCAGGTCGCCACCATCTCGGCGGGTGACGAGGAGGTGGGGGCGGTCATCGGCGAGGCCATGGCCAAGGTCGGCCGCGACGGCATCATCACCGTGGACCAGTCGCAATCCTTCGGCATCGAGCTCGAGTACGTGGAGGGCATCAAGTTTCGCAGCGGCTACCTCTCGCCGCAGTTCGTCAACGAGCCCGACCGCAACGAGGTCGTGCTCGACGAGCCTTACATCCTGGTCGCAGGCGCCAAGATCTCCGCCGTCAAGGACCTCGTGCCGGCGCTCGAGATCGCCATCCGCACCGCCCACCCACTTGTCATCATCGCCGAGCGCATCGACGGCGAGGCCCTCGCCATGCTGATCGTCAACCAGGCCCGGGGCCTGATCAAGTCCGTCGCCGTGAAGGCGCCCGCCAGCGGTGAACGGCTCTTCGGCATGCTCAACGACATCGCGATCCTCGTCGGCGCCCAGGTCATCAGCGAGGAAACGGGCCAGCGGCCCGAGAACGTCACCCTCCGCCAGCTGGGCCGGGCCCGCAAGGTCGTCGTGACCCGTGACGACACGACGATCGTGGATGGCAAGGGCATCGAGGACTACGTGACCAACTACGTCTCCAAGCTCAAGACGGAGATGGAGCTGGCGGAGTCGGAGTACGAACGCGAGGCCCTGCAGGAGCGCCTGGCGCGACTGGCGGGCGGCGTGGCCGTCATCAAGGTCGGGGCGGCCACCGATCTCGAGCTCGAGGAACGCAAGCACCGGGTAGCCGATGCCGTCTCCACCACCAAGGCGGCAGTCTCCGAAGGCGTCGTGCCGGGCGGCGGGGTTGCCCTTCTGCGGGCCCAGAAGGGGCTGCTCGAATGGCTGCACGGGACCCCGGGGCCCCGCCGGCCGCTCCCCGCCCTGCCGCCGACACCGGTGTGGGACTCGGATATCGCCACCGGGGCGAGGATCGTCGCCCGTGCCCTCGAAGAGCCGTTGCGCCAGATCGCGACCAACGCCGGCGTGGAGGCGGGCATCGTGGTCGAGAGGGTCCGGGAGATGGAAGGCGCTATGGGCTTCAATGCCGCCACCGGTGAGTACGAGGACATGATCGCGGCGGGCGTCATCGACGCCGCCAAGGTCACCCGCTCGGCGTTACAGAACGCGGTATCGATCGGTGGCCTGTTCCTCACCACCGAGGTCATCGTGGCCGACAACCCCGAGGACCCGAGCTACGGCGACCCGTCCGAAGGCGGCGGCATGGAGGACCAGTACGGCGGCGGCCAGATGACGATGGATTGACGGGCCACCGCTGAGTCCGATACAGGCCACGAAACCAGGATGTGAAAAGGGGAGCCACGCCCGGCGCCAGGGCGTCCCGAAGCGAAGGCCCGGCGCCCGGCGCCCCACGGCCGCCGTGCGAGCAAGCCCGTCAACGGAGCTCACGCCCGTCGCTCGCGGGAAGGTCAATCAAAAACCTCGCTCACGTGATTGCCGGCGCCTTGAGCAGGTCCTCGGCCGGGGGGCGACGAGACGCGGTCGGCCGGCCGGGCAGGAGCATCGACTCGCGGGCCCCGAACTCTCCCCGGCCGAAGGCGATGGGGGTCCGTTCGGGTCCTCGAGAAGGCCGCCGGCGCGATCGGTTGGCAGTTTGGCGGACTTTGTCAGTTCTACCGTCCCAGGTCCGGGAGAACTGACAAAGCCCGGAGAACTGCCAATCGATCCGCCGCCGGGGCCGGTCGGGGCCGCCGTGACCGGCCGACGGCAACGCCGGCGCGGCTCGAAGGCCACAGTGTCGCCGCACGGGGCCGCTCGGGCTTCGGACGCCGCCCGTGGCGGGAGGCGGCAATCGCCCAACCTGATCAGCTCGACGCCGGGACCGTTCCCAGGCCACGCAGGCGGTGCCGGAGTCGTCACCTGTAGGCGGTATCTCGCTTACGCGCGCCGCGGGCTCGCCGGCATGGCCGGAGCACAAACTGTCGTGTACACGACACTTTGTACTCCGGCTCCAGGTCGCAGAACCTTTTGGGCGATTCTTCCACCGGCGGCGTTCAGTTTCGGGCCGTCCGCGCCGACGTTGTCGGTCTCAGGGGCGAAGGCGCAGGTAAAGAGGCGAGGGTATGGCGAATGTCGGCAGGTCCGCTCGATGGAACAGGACGGTCCTCGCAACGGTCCTGACGGCGGGGATCGTCGCACCCCTCTTCGGCGGCGTCGCCTCGGCGGCGCCCCGCACCACGCCCGCACCGGCCTCGTCCGGCTACCGGCACGGGACCGTCGCGACCGTTGCGGCTGCCGCGGCCGCGGCCGCCGGCAAGGCCAAGTCGGCGGCGCCGAGCGCCGCAGTGGCATCGCCAAATCTCTCGTACGGCGGCGGCAACGGCGGCGTTGGGGTCACGACCGGGCCACCCAAGGTGTACCTGGTGTTCTGGGGATCGCAGTGGGGCTCGTCGTCCACCAACGCCCAGGGTTACCTGACCCTGTCGGGCGATCCCAGCGGGATGGCCCCGAAGCTCCAGGCATTCATGAAGGGCCTCGGCACGGGCGGCGAGACCTGGAGCGGCGTCATGACGGAGTACTGCGAAGGCGTGACCGCGGGCGTCCAGACCTGCCCGGGCAATGCGGCCCATGTTGGGTACCCGACAGGCGGCGCCCTGGCGGGGATGTGGGCCGACACGTCGGTCGCCGCCCCGGCGTCGGCCAACGGCCATCAACTGGCGGTGGAAGCCGTCAGCGCCGCCACCCACTTCGGCAACACGACCCAAGCCTCGAACCGCAACTCGCAATACTTCGTCGTCTCGCCCCCTGGCACAACGCCTGACGGATTCAACCTCCCCGACAGCAATTTCTGCGCCTGGCATGACGTGTCGGCCGACTCCGGCTTGCCGGGAGGCGCTGCAAGCGGGCCGGCGGTGGCATTCACCAACCTGCCGTACCTCACCGACGCCGGGGGAAGCTGCGGCAAGAACTTCGTCAACAGCGGGACCGCCGGAGCCCTCGACGGCGTCACCATCGTCGGAGGCCACGAGTACGCCGAGACCATTACCGACCAGTTCCCGCCCGGCGGTTGGCTCGATAGTGCCGGGGATGAGAACGGCGACAAGTGCTCCTGGATCCAATCGGGCCAGGGCGCGTCACAGGACATCACGTTGACGACGGGGTCATTCGCGGTGCAAACCACGTGGGCCAACGACTTCAACGGTGGCAGCGGCGGCTGCTTGGTCTCGCACGCCGTCGTGGGTACGCCGGTCAACAGCGCCCCGGCGATCACCAGCGCCAATGGCGCCGCCTTCACCACTGGCGCGGCAGGAAGCTTCACCGTTATGACAACCGGGTGGCCCACGCCGACGCTCGGCGCGACCGGTGCCCTGCCGAGCGGTGTCACCTTCGCCGACAACCATGACGGCTCGGCCACGTTGGCCGGGGTCGCCGCCGCCGGGAAGGGTGGCTCCTACCCGCTGGTCGTGACGGCGGCCAATGGTGTCGGCAACAACGCCACCCAGAACCTCACCTTGACGATCCGCGAAGCGCCCGCCATCACCAGTGCCAACAGCGCCACCTTCACGGTCGGCGTTGCGGGGTCACTCAACGTCACCACCACTGGCTTCCCCTCGCCTGGTGTAACCGCCGCGGGCACCCTGCCCGCGGGGGTGACGTTCAACGCCGCAACCCGCACGCTGGGCGGCATTCCCGCCCAAGGCAGCGCCGGCAGTTTCCCGGTCACGATCAATGCCGCCAACGGCATCGGGGCACCAGCAACCCAATCCTTTGTCCTCACCGTCAACCAGGCGACGTTCACCTATCCCATCGACGGGCAGAGCAACGTCGACACCACCCAGCCGATGGCGTGGTCGACCATCCCGCAAGCCTCGGCGTACCTCCTCCAGGTCGGCACGACGCTCTACGGCTCGGACCTGGTCAACTCGGGAATCCTGCCCCCGACCCAGTCCAGCTTCAACGGGCCCGCCTTGCCCACCGGACGCACGCTCCACGCCACGCTGTACGCGCGGGTGGCCGGCAGCTGGACCAGCTACCAGGCCATCAACTTCAGCGCCGCGCCGGGGCAAGCCACCTTTACGTCGCACGCGACTGGCCAGGCCGGCGTCGACCCCACGAAACCCTTCACCTGGTCGACAATTCCGCAGGCCCAGGGCTACATCCTGGTCGTAGGGACGACCCTCAACGGGTCCAACCTGGCCAACTCGGGCGTTCTTCCGGCCACGCAGTCGACCTATACGCCTCCCACCCTGCCCGCCGGCCGGACCGTCTACGCCTCGCTGCTGACCGAGGTGAACGGTGCGTGGACGCGGTTCCAGTCGATCTCGTTCAGCACCGGGCCCGCCATGGGCACCCTCACCAAACCGATCAACGGCCAGCTCAACGTGGCCACCCCGGCGGTGTTCACGTGGCGTACGATTGCCGGCGCCCAGGCCTATTGCCTGATCGTGGGCTCCACGCTGTATGGGTCGGACCTGGTCAACTCGGGCGTGCTGGCCCCGACCCAGTCCAGTTTCAGCGTCCCGGCCCTCCCCCACGACCGGCTCCTGTACGGCACCCTGCTGACCCTGGTCAACGGCACCTGGGTCTTCCAGGTGGTGGGGTTCACGAGCTAGCGCGGGCATCGGGCCGTAACCTCGGTCGGCGTGGCGAGAAGGCGCGAACCTGCCGACTGGGAGCGCGACCTCGACGCGGCTCGTCCGGTCGAGCGCCAGGTCCGTGCCGCCTTGGAGGCCTATCCGGGGGTCACCGACCTCTCCGACTTCACCATGCAGACCGACGATTTGGACTTTGAGTTCCGCCTCGACGGCCGGCTCGTGCGCGTCGATGTCAAGCGCAAGGAGCACCGTTCCTCGGCCGAGTTGGCGGAGCTCTGGCCTGAAGTCCCGGCCGAGGCGCTGTTCGTCCTCGACGAGACGGCGTTTCGGACCTTGGTCTGGCCCGACGGGATGGGGTACCTGCTGATCAATGACTGCCCGATGAAGCGCTGGCACGTGCTCGGTCCGTGGGAGCTGCTCCTCGGCCCCCGCCGGCGATTCGAGCGGTTGGGCGACAAGGGCCGCGGGCCGTTCCTGAAGGGCAAGATGCTCATCGACCTGCGAACGGCCGCCGAGACCACGCCGGAGCTTTCGGTCGACGCCGTCGTCCGCGTGGCCCGTTCCAGCTACCGGGCCCGCACCCGTGTCCGCGCCTTTCAGGTACCCGGCCGGCCCCTGCTCCCGGTCATTCCCGTGACCCCGACGGCGACTGCAACGCGGCCCCCACCTCCGTCCGAGGTCCGAGACGCGGCCCCGCCCGCCGCCCGGCCCGCATCCCCGGTCGCGCCCCGGCCCGCATCCCCGGTCGCGCCCACGCCCGCCGCCCGGCCCGCATCCCCGGTCGCGCCCCCGCCCAAGCCCCCGGTCGCCACACCCACCTCGATCGAACCGGCCGCCAAGGCCGCCCCGGCTTCGCCCGCCGCCGAGCATGCTGCGTCCCCGGCTGCGCCCGACGACCGGCCCAAGCCGCCGGTCGCCACACCCACCCCGGCCGCCCCGGCCACACCGATCGCCCCGGTCGCCGCATCCGGACCGGCGGCCGAGGTCGACCCTCGGTGGGCCGGGCTCGATCCCGGGCTCGTGGCGGCCGTGAAGTCGGCTTGGGGCTGGGATGAGCCCACGCCGGTCCAGGGGCTGGCGATCCCGCGGGTCTTGGCGGGCGACAACGTCTTGGTCATCGCCCCGACCGCC
>JAUTXM010000198.1 GCA_030838025.1 Acidimicrobiaceae bacterium | reverse complement strand
CGAACATCTCCGACGACTGGTCGAGGCGCATCGCCAGATCGAGAAGGCCGCCGGCGACATTCTCGACCAGGACATCCATGTCGAGCTGGCGCTGACCATCGGTCAACTCGGGATGGATCTCGCTGGTTTCGGCGTCGACCAGCCAGGCCTGCAGCACCTGACCGTCGCGGGAGAACAGCGTGTTGGCCAGCGAACAGTCACCCCAAAAAACGCCATTGCGGTGCAGGTCAACGAGCAGGCTCGCCATGGCGTCGAGCAGCCGCTCGCGGTGCTTGGGCATGTCCGGTGAAATCCGCATCAGGAGCCGCCGGTATTGCCACGATCGCTCGAGGTAGCGCGTGATCAGGATCGCCGTGTCCTCGTAGGGCTGAATCACGAGCCCCGCCGGTCGAACCGCAGGCAGCGACTTCGCCTCGATCTCGCGGAGCGCCACGTACTCCTTCAGGGCGATGCGCTGCGGGAGTTCCTTGAGTGCCCACAGTCGACCGTCGGTCTTGACGAAGCGCACCAGGTGACGGCTGGGCCCGACGGGCAGGTCGCGCAGCGGTACCTCCGGCGCGGACCAATCCGCCAGCCGCTCCAGCCAGGGAAGGGCCAGGAGCCCTGGCGACGCGTCTCGTAACCGCAGATCGAGCCGCGCCATGGGGAAATCCGACTACCGGATCAGGTGGCGCGCACTGAACCGTCGGGTGCCGCCGGCGGCTCAGCGGGTCCTCCGGTTGCGGACGCGCCGGCCGCCGAGGTAGAAGCCGAGCCTGCTCCAGCAGGCGCGGCCGCCGCCGGGGCGGGCGCCGCCGGGGCTGGCGCCGCCGGGGCTGGCGCGGCCGGGGCTGGTGCCGCGGCCGCCTGGGCCGCGATTGTCATTTCGCGGGTCAGGTTCTTCCCGGTGCGCGGATCGAATAGGTGAACCCGTGAGGGGTCGAGCCAGAGTTCGGACTTGGCGCCGTCACGGATGCGACTGGCGGGGTCGAGTGACACGATCATCTGGGTCCGCATGTGCTCGCTGTCAAGTTCCTGTTGGAGCTCAGCCAAGTGACGAGTGATCTCATCAGGCGCTTCGAACGGGACATAGGCGTACTGCTGGCTGCCCAGCCATTCCGTAACGTCGACCTTTACTTCGAAGGTGATCCCCCGGTCTCGCTTGTTCTCATCGACCAGGCTGGAGTCGGCGAAGTGTTCGGGGCGGATACCGGCGATGAGCAGGTCACTACTCCCAATCTGCGCTGCCACCTCGCGCGGCAGAGGATAGGACAAGAAAGGCAACTTCACCTGGTTGTTCTCAATCGCGGCCGGAAGGAAGTTCATCGGGGGCGACCCGATGAAACCCGCGACAAAGAGGTTGAGAGGCTGCTCATATAGTTCACGCGGACTGGCAACCTGTTGCAGGACGCCCTTGCGCATCACCGCCACCCGGTCGCCGAGGGTCATGGCCTCGGTCTGGTCATGGGTCACATAGACCGTCGTGGTGTCGAGCCGACGCTGCAGTCGCAGGATCTCGGTCCTCATCTGCCCTCGAAGCTTGGCATCGAGGTTCGACAGGGGCTCGTCAAACAAGAATGCCGACGCCTGCCGCACGATCGCCCGGCCCATGGCAACCCGCTGGCGCTGCCCGCCCGAAAGCTGAGAAGGCTTGCGCTGCAGGTGCTCGGTGAGTTCGAGCGTGGTGGCCGCCTCCTCCACCCGGCGCTTGATCTCCTCGTCCGACACGCCCTTCAACCGGAGCGGGAAGGCGATGTTCTCGTACACCGTGAGGTGGGGATACAGGGCGTAGTTCTGGAACACCATGGACAGATTGCGGTCCCTCGGCGCCTTCTCGTTGACCCGTTCGCCGCCGATGAGCATGTCGCCCGAAGAGATGTCCTCGAGACCGACGATCATGCGCAGCAACGTCGACTTCCCGCATCCCGACGGGCCGACGAGGATCATGAACTCGCCGTCCGCGATGTCGAGGCTTACATCGTTCACCGCTGGATAACCGTCGCCGTACACCTTGGTGACGTGGTTCATGGTGATCGGGGCCATCGGTACGGATCCTCCTTGGCAGGCGGGCTTCAGCCCTTGACGGCGCCGGCCGTGAGGCCAGCCACGATACGGCGCTGGAAGACCAGCACCAGGATGATGATCGGGACAGTAACGACGATGGCGCCCGCCGCGATCGCCGTCGTCGGCTGTTGGAACTGCGAGGCCCCCGTGAAAAAGGCGAGTGCCGCGGGGACGGTGCGGGCCCGATTGGTGGACGTGAGGGTGATAGCGAACGCGAAGTCTTGCCAGGCAGCGAAGAACGCGATGATGGCCGTCGTGAATACGCCGGGTGCCGCCAGCGGGACTATCGCCTTGGTGAATGCCTGCCACGCCGTGGCCCCGTCAACCTGCGCCGCCTGCTCCATCTCCCAAGGGATCTCCCGGAAGAATGCCGACAGCACCCAGATGGAGAGCGGCAAGGTGAACGAGACGTAAGGGATGATGAGGCCCGGCCAGGTGTCGTACAGCTTGACCGCCCGCCACATGCTGAAGAGCGAGCCCAGCAGGGCGACCTGCGGGAATATGGCTATGGCCAGCGCAAGCGAAAGTATGGCCCTTTTGCCAGGGAAGTCCAGCCTGGCGATTGCGTAGGCCGCGAAGGTGGCGACGACGACGCCAATGACTGTCGCGATGAGCGAGATCCCAATCGAGTTGCGCAGCGCGTCAGTGAACAGGCTGGTCTTGAAGACCGTGCGGTAGTTCCCCAGGGTCCAGTGACTCGGCAAGAACTTCTTGTTGGTGAGGTCGCCGGGAGACTTGAGGGAGAGCGACAGGATCCACACGATCGGCAGCATGGTGTAGATGACGATCAGGATGGCGCCGCCGATCGAGATCGTGCGTTGCCTCCTCTGCTTCGGCGGCGCGGCCGTCGCAGTACTGGTCATCGGCGTTCCCCTTTCACCGTACCGAGATCGACTTTGAAGCCCTTTAGGAAAATAGCGGCGATGATCACCATCGTCACAAAGAGCAGCACCGATACCGCCGAGCCGATCCCGAGCGCCACCCGGGTGATGCTCTGCCGGTAGGTGAGGAACGACAGCGATTCCGTTTTCTGGGCACCGGCGGTCATGATGAAGATGGACTCGAAGATACGCCAGGCATCAAGCGCTCGAAAGAGCACTGCGACCATGATGGCGGCCTTCATGTTGGGAATGGTCACCTTCCACAGCCGTTGCATGAAGGTGGCGCCGTCGACCTTGGCCGCCTCCTGTAGCACCTCGGGTACCTGCGACAGGCCGGCCAGAAGTAGCAGCGAGATAAACGGTGTCGTCTTCCAAATCTCCTCGAGGCAGATCACCAAGAGGGCTGAACCGCGATGGCCGAACCAGTTGTAATTCTTACCCACGAGCCATCCCAGCCAGTTGCTGACGAAGCCCGAATCGAGCGCGAAGGCATATTTCCAGGCGAACGCGGAAACCACAGTGATGATCCCATAGGGAAGCAAGATCGCGGTCCGCACGGTGCGACGCCCGAAGATGATCTTGTTCATCACCATGGCGAAAACGAAGCCGATTACCAACTCGATCGCCACCGTGACGACGGTGATGATCACGGTCGTGACCACGTCTTGCCACCACAGCGAATCCCGCAGCACCACGCCGTAGTTGGCAAGGCCGACGAACTTCCGGCCGCTCGGGTCGGTGAGACGGTAACTGAATAGTGACAGGTACAAGGCGTTCACCATCGGGTACCCGGTGACCGCCAGCATCAAGATCACCGCCGGGGCTGTCAACTTCCAGCCCAAGCGACGCTCCTTTCGCGTCCGTTCGGACATCCCGTACGAATGGGGAGCTTCGGCCGGCACGACTGAGGCTTCTCGTTCCGGGGCGGTAACCGTCATCTCGGCCTCCTCGGTTGGCGTTGACGGCCGTGTGGAAGCGGCGTCACAGCAGTCTCTTGTCGTGCAGGACATTGCTGATCAGTTTGGCTGTGGCGGCTGGCGCGCTGTCCGGGTTCAACGAGCTTTGCGGGTGCCAATCCCTCTGAACGGCCGCCGAAACGTCGCCGTAGTAAGGCGTCACCGGCCGCGGACCGGCGGCATTGATCGAGTCCCGCATCAGTGTTGCCATCGGGAACAACTTCTGGACCTGGGGGTCGTCGTACACCGCGCCGTTGGCAATGGGGTTACCTGAGACCAATATGTTCTGCTTCTCCATCTCAGGAGAGATGATGCACTTGAGGGCAGCGAACGCCTTCGACTGATTCTTGCTGAACTTGCTTATCGCCACATTGCCGCCACCAAGAGGGGGGGTGCTCGGCTGCCCGGCCACGGCTTCGGGGTAGCGGGCCCAACCCAGGTTGTCCAGTACTGACTTCCTGACCGAGCCGAGCTTGACATTTGCCTGAATGGTTGCGTAGACGTAGGGCCAGTTCAAGAGGAAGCCACCGGTCGGACCTTCGAAGGTGGCCAGCGATGCTCCCTCGTCAGCCGACGACAGAGCCGGGTCGGCGGCCTTCGATGTGGCCAACTTCCGGATGATCTCGGCCGCCGTCTTCCCCGCCGCAGAGTTCAGGGACGGGACGGCGTCACGACCCTTGTCGTTGTCGGTCAGGATCGACCCGCCCGCCGAGAGGACCAGGGCGTTGACCCAGACCATGTAGCCCTCGTACCGGTTGCCCTGTTCTGCAACCGTCTTACCCGTCTTGACGGCCGCGTCGATCATCTGGTCCCAGGTAAAGTCCGGCGAGGTCGGATCGACGCCCGCCGCCTTGGCAACCGACTTGTCGTACCAGAGCAGCTGCGTGTTGGCTTCCCATGGTGCGGCAACCAGCTGGCCTTTCCAGACCGCGCTCTTGGTCGGCGAGTCGAGCACCCCTTGGAGGAGCTGAGCCCGCTCGTCCGGAGTGAAAACCGTCAGCCAGCCGGCATTCGCCAGCTCCGCGGTGTACGGCGGATCAACGGTCATGAGGTCCACCGTTGAGTCCTTGGCCGCCATCCGGCGGACGAGCTGCTCCCGCTGGCCGTCAGCGGTGGAGGGCAGCGGGTTGTTTACGAGCCGGTAGGCGCCGTTTGACTGCTGGTTACAGGACTTCACGATCAAGTCTGTGGCACCGGCGCTGTCCGGCGGGCCATACCACTGCAGCGTCGTCGTGCCACCCGAACCCCCACCGCCGCAGGCGGCGAGACCACCAACGAGGACCATCATGGCTAACAAAAGAACGCCGCGGCGAGGACGAGATCGTGATCTTTCACTTAGCCTTGCCGTCACGGACCCCCCGTTTCTTCGATTTCGTCAGGGCCGACAGGCCGCCCAAATGGACAAATCGCGTGTCGATCTGACGGTTCGGGTGGCTGAAAGCGCGACGAACAACGACATCGAATGGCGTTGCACCGCGCCTCCTTCCCCCGAACTGACGGTGCGTCTATTACCCGCTTGTGGAGAGTATTAACCCTCAGGAAACGTTGCGCAAGGATCTTCGTGAGTGCGAGCCCCAAGAGGCCGTCGCCGCAGCGGGCGGGTCCGCCCGCCATCGCGCTCAAACGGCAGAGCGGCGATCACGACCTTCAGCCGCGTCGGTCAGCTTCGAGGCACCGACGCCCGCCCGGAATCCGCACGCCGTGTGTGGTTAGTGGTGCCCGTCCGTGGCCATCAACCCGGTGGCCGGGACCAGGACCAACCCAGCGTCCGCCAGGGCCCGCAAGAGGCACCGGAGCTCGGGGACCGGTAGGGGACAGCGCTCCTGCGGGTCTCGACAGGGCACGCCCAACGCCCGGGCGGCCTCGGTCGCACAATCGCCGATTGCCGCCTCCAGGGCCTTCAAATGCCGGGCCCGCATGGCGACATCCGTGGCCTGCTTGAGCGCCTCGTGGCGCTGCAACAGTCGCCGCAGGTCAGCCGCCAGCTGTTCAATGGGCGGACATTGCGGCTCCAGGATCTTCTCAGCACGGCGTCGTTTCAATAGGCGACGAGCCGAGCGAAAGGCCCGG
>JAUTXM010000197.1 GCA_030838025.1 Acidimicrobiaceae bacterium | reverse complement strand
AAGAGGTGGTGCTCCTGCCCAACAACAAGAACATCATCCCGGTGGCCGAGCAGGCGGCCCGGGTGGCGGCCAAACCCGCCCGCGTCGTTCCCACCCGTGGGATCGCCGAGGGGTTCGCGGCCCTGCTGGCCTACGACCCGCAAGCCAGCGCCGAGGAGAACGCGGCCGGCATGGGGGAGGCGGCAGCCCGGGTGGTGTCAGGGGAGATCACGACCGCCGTGCGGGCCAGCACCAGCGAGGTGGGCCCCATCAGCCAGGGCGACTACCTGGGCCTTTGCCGGGGCGCGATCGAGGTGGTGTCTCCTTCCCTTGCCGGGGCCGCCCAGGATCTGCTGGCCAAGCTGCTTGGTGACCAGCACGAGATCGTCACCATCATCGAGGGTGAAGGCGCCACCAAGGCCGATACCCGCCGCATCACCGAATGGTTGGCCGAGAAGCGGCCCGACGTGGCGGCCGAGGTCCACCACGGCGGCCAGCCCCTCTACCCGTACCTGCTGTCGATCGAGTGACGGGACGAACCCTCATATCGCTCGACAAGGTCGACGTCGGGCGACTGAAGGGCGTGGGGGACAAGAAGCGCCAGGCGCTGGCGGACGCCGGGATCGACACGGTGCTCGACCTGCTGACCCACTATCCCCGTCGCTACATCGACCGGACGTCGCAGGCACCCATCCGCGACATGGTCGAGGGCCAGGAGGCCACTGTCGTCGCCTTGGTGAAAAAGGTCAACGCCCGGCGGACCCGCAATGGCCGCAGCCTGGTCGACATCGACGTCTTCGACGGGTCGAGCTATCTCCGTTGCAGCTTCTTTAACCAACCGTGGCGGGCCAAGCAGCTCCTGACCGGCACCGAGGTGGTGATCTTCGGGAAGTTGGAGCGTTACCGGGGGACCCGGCAGATGGTCAACCCCGTCGTCGACCTGGTGGGCAACCGGACGGGGCGCATCGTGCCCGTCTACCCCCAGTCGGAGAAGGCGGGCGTCAACACCTGGGAACTGGCGGGCTGGATCGACGAGGCCCTGGAGCGGTTGGAGCAGGCGGGCAACCTGGTCGACCCCCTTCCCCGGGAGTGGCGGGACCGGCTGGACCTGGTCGACCGGACCTGGGCCATGGCCCAGATCCACCACCCTGAGTCGATGGGGGCGGCGCAGGCGGCCCGCAAGCGTCTGGCCTTCGACGAGCTGTTCCGGCTCCAGACGATCCTGGTGATGCGCAAACGTGCCGTGGAGCGCGACGCCATCGGGATCCGCCACCGCCTCGACGGGGACCTCGTCGCCCGCTTCCTGACGGGGCTCCCTTTTCCCCTGACCAATGCCCAGGTCGAGGCGATCGCGGAGATCCAGCGTGACCTGGGCGGGCCCCACCCCATGCACCGCCTGCTCCAGGGCGACGTCGGTGCGGGCAAGACGGTCGTGGCGGTGGCGGCACTGCTGACGGCGGTCCAGGGGGGGTACCAGGGGGCGCTGATGGCACCGACGGAAGTGCTGGCCGAGCAGCACCACCTGGGCGTGTCGGCGCTGCTGGCGGACCTCGTGGTGCCCGATGACTCGCGGCTGGGCGGATCGCGTCCGGTGTCGGTGGCGCTGCTCACCCACCGTACCGGCGCGGCCGAGCGGGGCCGGCTGCACGCCGGTTTGGCCTCGGGGGATGTCGACATCCTGATCGGGACCCATGCGTTGTTGACCGAGGAGGTGGCGTTCAAGTTGTTGGGGGCGGTGGTGATCGACGAGCAGCACCGGTTCGGCGTCGAGCAGCGCGCCGCGCTGCGGCAGAAGGGGGCCGAGGCAGCGGTTCCCGACGTGCTCGTCATGACGGCCACGCCGATCCCCCGTACCGCCGCCATGACGGTGTATGGCGACCTCGATACGACGGTGCTCCGCGAGCTGCCGCCGGGACGCACCCCGGTCCACACGGTCTGGGCTCGCGGACCCCTTGAGGAAGCGGTGGCGTGGGACCGGGTGATAAGCGAGGTGGCGGCGGGCCATCAGGCGTATGTCGTGTGCCCGCTGGTGGAGGACTCCGAGCGCGTTCAGGCCCGTTCGGCGACCGAGGAGCGGGAACGCCTGGCGACGGGGGAGCTGGCGGGGCTTCGGTTGGGCTTGTTGCACGGGCAGTTGGCCTCGAAGGACAAGGAGGCGGTGATGGCGGAGTTCCGGCGGGGGGTGGTGGACGTGCTCGTCGCCACGACGGTGATCGAGGTCGGCGTCGACGTGACCAATGCCACGGTGATGGTGATCGAGGACGCCGACCGTTTCGGGATGGCGCAGCTGCACCAGCTCCGTGGGCGCGTCGGGCGGGGGCAGGACCCGTCGTGGTGTTTCCTGCTGGGCGGGGGCAACACCGCCGAGTCCGAGGAGCGGCTGCAGGCGGTCGAGCGCAGCACCGACGGGTTTGCACTGGCCGAGGTCGACCTCCAGTTGCGGGGGGAAGGGACCATCCTCGGGACCCGGCAGAAGGGCGCCACCGACCTCAAGCTGGCGTCGCTGAAGCGGGACCGGGACCTCGTCGAGGCGGCGCGCGAGGTGGCGTTCGCCATCGTCGATTCGGGTTCATCCGGTGCGTCCGGTCCGGCTGGCTCCGGTGGTGCGCCCGGTACATCCGGTGCGCCCGGATCGGCGTCGGCTGGTCCGGCTGGTCCGGCTGGTTCGGCTGGTTCCGCGGGTGGCGGCGCCGGCTCCGGTGGCGGCTGGGGACTCGCCGACCATCCCGACCTGGCGGCCGAGATCCGGGCCCTGGTCGACGAGGACGACCGGGACTTCCTGTTCAAGAGCTAAGGGGGTTCGCGCTCGCGCCCATGACGGCCGGCCAGGCGTTGCCAGTTGCGGATCGATTGTCAGTTTTCCCGGCTTTGGCAGTTCTCCCGGGCGGGGGACGGCAGAACTGACAAAGCCCGCCAAACTGCCAATCGATTCCGAAACCTGCCTCGAACCAGCGCGTCAACCCTTTCGGCGAACAAGCGCCCTACGCTGGCCGGCGATGGCGCGCACCGACGACTCGACCGCCTTCGCCTCCAACTGGCGGGTCGTACTGGCGGCGGACGCGGCGCTCGGGGCAGTGCTTTCGGTGTTGGGTGTCGTCGTGGCGGTGTTCGTCAATGCCGTGTTGGGCGTGGCGATGGTTGCCGCCGGCGTGGGGTACGCCGCCTTGGTCGGCGCCCGCGCCCGGCGGTGGGCCCGGATGCGCCGAGCCGGACCGCTCTAGGGCGGCCGTGCGGGTCGTCGGAGGCGAAGCCCGCGGACGGCGCTTCCGCGCGCCGCCAGGTCGGTCGACCCGACCGACGAGCGACAAGGTGCGGGAGGCCATCTTCGGGATCCTCGGCAGCCTGGCGGTCGTCGATACGGCCGTTTCGGCGGACGGTCCGGCTGACGGTCCGGCGGGAGCGACCGCGGTCGAGGAAGCGAGCGTTGCCGACCTGTTCGCGGGAAGCGGGGCGCTCGGCATCGAGGCCCTGTCGCGCGGCGCGGGCAGTGTCGTCTTCGTGGATGTCGACCGCCAGGCCGTAGCGACCATCCGGGAAAACATCGAAGCGCTCGGACTGGCCGGTCCCCGCGCCACGGTGGTGCGCACCGACGCCGTTCGCTGGCTGCGGACCGCGCCGCCGACCAACCTCGTCCTGGCTGATCCGCCCTACGCCTACCGCGAGTGGCCTGACCTCCTGACCCTCCTGGAGCCGGTGCTCGGCCCGGCAGGCGGACTCGCAGTACTCGAGTCCGGCGCCGCACTCGACCTCGGCCCAGGGTGGGAAGTTCTCAGAGAGAAGCACTACGGCGGTACCGTTGTCACGGTCGCACGGCCGGCCCGCTCGCTCACGGGCTCGCCGCCCGAGCCGGTCCGCGACCAGGAAGGTGACACGTGAGGACGGCCCTCTTCCCGGGGACGTTCGACCCGTTTCACAACGGGCATCTGGAGATCGTCGAGACCGCGTCGAAGTTGTTCGACCAGGTCGTGGTGGCGCCCATGCGCAATCCCCAGAAGGCCGAGCCGCTCTTCAGCGTCCAGGAACGCCTCGAGATGATCGGCGAGTCGGTGGCACACCTTCCGAACGTGGCATTGCACCCGTTCTCCAGCCTGGTCGTCGACCTGGCCCGAGATCTGCGGGTAGACGTCATCGTCAAGGGCCTTCGGGTGGCGTCCGACGCAGAGTCCGAGCTGCAGCAGGCCCAGATGAACAAAGCCGTCTCGGGAATCGAGACACTCTTCATACCGTGCTCGTCCGAGTACGCCTTCGTGGCATCCAAGTACGTTCGTGAGTTCGCCCACTTCGGAGGTGCCGACCGCATCGGTGGCATGGTGCCTGGCCCGGTTTTCACCAAGTTGAAGGAGAAGTTCACCTGATGGCTGGTTGGCTGTTGCCTGTGTCGGGGTGCCAGTGTGCCCGGGTGCGAGTGTCCTGGAACGCCGAGATGGCGGGTCCTGCGGGGGAGGAGTTGCCGGTGGTACAGCGATGACGGTTTCCGATGGCCGGCCCGAGCCCAATGCCGAGCTCCTGCTGCGGCGGGTGATCGAGATCATCAGCAACACCCGTGCCCTGCCGCTGTCGTCGTCTGCCAAGCTCGACAACAAGGAAGAGGTCCTCGAGCTACTGGATGAGGCGTGTGAGCGCCTGCCCGAGGAGCTGAAGCAGGCTCGTTGGTTGCTCAAGGAACGCCAGGACTTCCTGGACAAGATGCAGCGCGAGGGGGAGGACATCTTGGAAGCGGCCCGGATCCGGGCCGAGCGCATGGTCCAGCGCACCGAGATCGTTCGCGAGGCCCAGCACACCGCACGGCGTACCGTCGACGACGCCCGGGAGGAATCCCGAAGACTGCGCCATGAGGCCGAGGACTACTGCGACCAGAAGCTGGCCGCGTTCGAGATAGTCCTGGAGCGCACCATGAAGACAGTCCACTCGGGTCGCGAGCGACTTTCGGCGACCCCACTGGCCCCCGCCGACGGCTCCGACATCGCCGGCGGCATCGACGACACCCTCGCCGCCGAGGACACCTTCTTCGACCAGGACCGGTTCTGACCGCCACAAGGCGCGCTCGGGACCTGTTGGCGCATGTGGGGCCGTACCCTGTGACGCCGCTTCGATGAGACGACTCCCTTGACACCCAATCCCTTCCTCGTCAATGTGACGTCGCTGCGGCCCACGCCGGGCGGCCGCCACCACGTGCTGCGCGCCGGTCGGATGGACGGGCTGGCGATCACCAGCAGCTCGGTACCGGCCGGCGCCGACGTGGTGGTCGACGCCGACGTCGAGGTTGCCGACGGGGGCGTCGTGGTCACCGGCACGGTCTCGTCGATGTGGACCGGCGAGTGTCGGCGCTGCCTGCAGCTGGTGACCGGTGAGGTCGCGGCCTCGGTCCGGGAGGTCTTCGAGCGGGCGCCGCGGCTGCGTGAGGGCGACCTGGTCGACGCCGACGAGGCCGAGACCTACCCCCTGACGGGCGACACGCTGGACCTGGCCCCGCTGGCTCGCGACGCCATCCTGCTCGAGCTGCCCCTGGCGCCGGTGTGCCGCGACGACTGCGCCGGCCTGTGCCCCATGTGCGGTGTCGACCGCAACGAACAGTCCTGCGATTGCGGCGACCAGCCCAGGAATCCGGTGTGGGCGATCCTCGATTCGTTGCATTTCCTGCCCGAGAATGGTTCGGCTGGTGTCGCCAGCCCGACGGGGCGGGGCGAGGTTGCGGGCGCGGGCGATGACGTGACGCCGGATTCGGCCTAGACTGAGTCCCCCGCGGCGAGAGCCTTGGTTCTGCCGCGACCCAATGACCTGCGACCGCGACCGAAGTAGCGTTCCCGCCGGCGTCTGACCTGCGCACCTGATACCCGAGACGGAGCTATCCGATCATGGCTGTACCGAAGAAGAAGACCTCCAAGGCCAAGAGCCGCAGCCGCCGGGCCAGCGCCTGGACACTTTCGCTGCCGGCCCGGAGCGTCTGCCCGCAGTGCCGGCAGACCAAGCTGCCGCACGTGGTCTGCCCCAATTGCGGGTGGTACGGCGGGCGGCAGGCGATCGACGTCGACTGAGCGCTCGGTGAGCGCCAGTCCCGTTTCCGCCGACGAAGACACCGACCAGGAGCGGGCACCTCAGAGCCAGCCCATGCTCCCGGTCGCCCTCGACGCCATGGGCGGCGACCGGGCGCCTGACGAGATCGTCGAAGGCGCCCGCCAGGCAGCGGCGCTGGGGATCCCGGTGCTTCTCGTCGGCGACCCCGACCGTCTGGGTGACGTCGGCGACCTTCCCATCCAGCCCGCCCGCGAGGTCATCTCGATGCACGATGACGCGGCCCAAGGTGTACGTCGCAAGAAGGACTCGTCGCTGGTGCGGGCGGCCGAGGCGGTTCGCGACGGCCGGGCATCGGCCATGGTCAGCGCCGGCAACACCGGAGCCACCATGGCCAGTGCGCTGTTCCGGATGGGTCGCCTGCCGGGTGTAGCCCGCCCGGCCATCGCCACCCCGATTCCCGTGCCCGGGGGCGGCTACACGGTCCTGATCGACGCGGGTGCCAACTCCGAGTGCGCGCCCGCGTGGTTGGTGCAGTTCGCCCAGATGGGTTCCGCGTTCTCCCGGCTGCGCTTCGGCGTCGCCGATCCCCGAGTCGGCCTGCTGTCGATCGGCGAAGAGGCGTCCAAGGGAAATACGCTGGTCAAGGAAGCGCACGCCCTGCTGGCCTCGGGCGCCGCGGGGCCCAACGTCAAGTTCATCGGCAACGTCGAGGGCCGCGACATCATGTCCGACGCCGTCGACGTCGTGGTGACCGACGGGTTCACCGGAAACGTCGCCTTGAAGGCGCTCGAGGGCGGACTCAAGCTGGTCATCGGCGCCATCATCGACGTGATGATGTCGACCGAGGAGACCCGGGCCGCGTCCAAGGTGCTGCTGCCCGCCCTGGCGCCGCTCGCCGATCAGTTCGACGCTGACACCTACGGCGGCGCCATGCTGCTCGGCGTCAACGGCGTGTGCATCATCAGTCATGGCTCGTCGGGTCCCAAGGCGATCGTGAACGCCCTCAAAGTGGCCCGCGATTCAGTCCAGGGCGGGATGGTCGAGCAGGTCAAAGCGGCTGTGGCGGCGGGCGGGGTAACATAACGAGTCCCTTGGCTGAACCCCTCAGGAGTGCCCGTGCCCGCCGAGACCCATGTAGAAAAGGCGATGCCCGACCGTCGCGAGGTGTTCGAGCTCGTCCGTGACCGGTTGGCCGACATCCTCGAGATCGAGCCGGTGACCATCACCGAGGGCGCCTCGTTCGGCGACGACCTGGGCGCCGACTCACTGGCGTTGATCGAGTTGGTCGAGGCGTTGGAGGAGGAGCTGGGCGAGCGGACGGTCGGTTTCCGGATCGACGACGAGGATCTGGAAGATCTGAAGACTGTTCGCGACGCCGTCGACTACGTGGTGGCCAAGCTCGAGGCTTGCTGACGGACCGCGACCCGGCGACCGTGGCGGGAGTCGCCGCCGACTCGGCTGCGGCGTCGGCGCCTGCGGGGTCGGCGGTTGGCGGGTCGACCGCTGGGGCGGCGGCGTCGTCGGTTGACACAGCGGCG
>JAUTXM010000185.1 GCA_030838025.1 Acidimicrobiaceae bacterium | reverse complement strand
GCCGGGCTCCGTCGCCGGGGCGACGTCGAAGTGCTGGTCGGTGACGCCTTGGGGGAGGGGTCCATCCTGGCTCGGCGGCTGGCCGACGCGGGCACGGCGGCGGCCGTGGTCCCCGATGCCGGCGTGGCCGCGGCGGTCATGGTCTCCGACCTGGTCGTGCTGGAGGCCTCGGCGGCCGGACCGAGCGGGATCCTGGCGACGCTCGGCTCACACAATGCCGCCGCGGTGGCGGCCCATCGTGGCGTGCCGGTGTGGGCGGTGGCCGGGGTGGGCCGGGTGCTGCCCGAGCGGCTGTGGGACGCCCTGCTCCAGCGGGTCGATCAGGGACCGGCCGAGCCGTGGGACCGACCCGTCGAGCTGGTCCCGGCATCGCTGCTCACGGCCGTCATCGGCCCTGGCGGCGCCGTCACCGCTGAGGAGGGACTGGCCCAATCCACCTGCCCCGTCGCCCCGGAGCTGCTCCGCCCCGCCCTCGGCTGACCGCCGACGGCGTTGTTGCCACAAACCGATGAAATATATACATCCAGTGACCAAAATGACTTCGCCCGGGTAGCTTCTGAACCATGGGAGAGATCGTGGCATTCCCCAGTAACGGGTCGACCGCTCAGGGGTACCTTGCGACGCCGGAATCGGGGACCGGACCGGGCGTCGTCGTCATCCAGGAATGGTGGGGCCTGGTCGACCACATCAAGGATGTCGCCGAGCGCCTGGCGGGCGAGGGTTTCGTGGCCCTGGTGCCGGACCTGTACCACGGGGAGACCGCGTCCAACCAGGAACCCGACGAGGCCGGGAAGCTGCTGATGAGCCTCAACATGGAGCGGGCGGCCCAGGACATGGGTGGCGCCGTCGACTATGTGGCCGCCCATTCGGCCGGCACCGGCGTCGGCGTGATCGGGTTCTGCATGGGGGGCGCCCTGGCGCTCCTTCTCGGGACGCTGCGCCCCGATGCCGTCTCGGCGGTCGTCCCGTTCTATGGCCTCGTCGGGGGCCCGATGCCCGAGCCGGACTGGTCCAAGATGACCGCGCCGGTGCAGGGCCACTACGCCGAGAACGACGGCATGGCAGGGCCGGCGGCGGTGGAGAAGCTGCAGCAGGAACTGGGGGAGCGAGGGGTCCGGGTCGAGATGTTCATCTACCCGGGGACCGAGCACGCCTTCTTCAACGACACCCGACCGGAGGTTCACGACCCCGAAGCCTCGGCGCTGGCCTGGCGGCGGGCGGTCGAGTTCCTGCGCTCGACGCTCGGCTGAAACGGGAGGCTTTTTCCCATCCCTGACCTCCTCTCCGACCTCGTCGTCGAGTACCTGGCGCTAGGACTGGCGCTGGGCCGTCACATCGACGGCATGGTCGACGCCTACTACGGCCCCGCCGACCTGGCCGCCCGGGCGGCGGCCGAGGCGCCCCGCCCACCGGCGGAGCTCGAGACCCGGGCTCGGCGGCTGCTGGCCGACCTGGCGGCCGACACCGACCTCGATGCCACGAGGCGCCGTTTCCTGTCCGCCCAGGTGGCGGGGCTGAGGACCACGGCGGCCAAGCTGGCCGGCGAGAGGATCGGCTACGTCGACGAGGTGCAGGCGTGCTACGGAGTGCGGCCCGAGATGGTGGCCGAGGACACCTTCGCCGCCGCCCATCGGCGGCTGGACGAGGTGTTGCCCGGGTCAGGCCCGCTGGGCGAGCGCTACATGGCCTGGCGCGAGACCCAGGTGGTGCCGCCCGACAAGCTCCGCCCGGCCGTCGACTCCCTCGCCGAGGACCTGCGGCAGCGCACGGCGACGCTTTTCGGCCTGCCCGAGGGCGAGCGGGTCGAGTTCGACCTGGTGACCAACGAGCCGTGGGCTGGCTTCAACTACTACCTGGGCGATCTGCGCAGCCGGGTGGTGATCAACGTCGACCTGCCCGTGCCGTCGGCCGGTCTCGGTCACCTGGTCGCCCACGAGGCCTATCCGGGCCACCACACCGAGCACTGCCGCAAAGAGGTGGGTTTGGTCCGGCGGCGGCAGCATCTGGAGGAGACGATCTTCCTGGTCGGCACGCCCCAGTGCCTGCTGGCCGAGGGCCTGGCGGATCTGGGCTTGGAGGTCGTCGCCGGTCGTCGCCCCGAGCCGGTGGTGGCCAGCCACCTCCGGCCGCTCGGCATCCCCTATGACGCCGACTTGGTGGCGCAGCTGGCGGAGGCGGGCGAGTCGTTGGGCACGGTACGAGGCAACGCCGCGCTCTTGCTGCACGACCAGGGCGCCGACGTCGACACCGTGGTCGACTACCTGGCTCGCTGGTCGCTCCTGTCGCGGCCCCGGGCCAAGAAGGCGGTGCAGTTCCTGACCGATCCCACGTGGCGGGCCTATGTGTACTGCTACGTCGAGGGGGTGGCGCTGTGCAGGCGGTTCGTCGCAGGGGATCCGGCCCGCTTCGCCCGCCTCATCTCCGAGCAGCTGACCCCGGCCGACCTGGGCGCCGCGGCCGCGTGATGTATTACCGATCGGTAACATAGCGGTCATGTCGCAGCGCACCCGTCAACTGCCCCGCCGGTCCTGCCTTTCCGTTCCCGCATCCAGCGAGAAAATGATGGGGAAGGCGGCGGGACTGGGCGCCGACATGGTGTTCCTCGACCTGGAGGACGCGGTCGCGCCCTTGGAGAAAGAGGGCGCCCGGGCCAAGGCAGTCGACGCCATCAAGAACCTGGACTGGGGCGACAAGGTCCTGTGCGTCCGGATCAACAGTTGGGACACCAAATGGACGGTGTTCGACGTCATCGAGGTCGTGGGCAATGCCGGGCTGCGACTCGACGAGGTGATGCTACCCAAGGTGGACACCGCGGCCCAGGTGGTCGCCCTGGACCTGCTGCTCAACCAGGTCGAGATCCGAGCGGGCCTGGCGCCCGGGCACATCGGGATCGAGGCCCAGATCGAGACCGCCCGGGGCCTGATCAACGTCGAGGAAATCTGCGCCGCCTCGCCCCGCCTCGAGACCGTCATCCTGGGCCCGGTCGACTTCTCGGCATCCATGGGCATGCCGTCATTGGCCGGTGGCCTCGCCATCGCCGAGTACCCGGGTGACTACTTCCACTACGTGTTCATGAAGATCCTCATGGCGGGGCGGGCCAACGGGCTCCAGGTCATCGACGGGCCCTACGTGAAGATCCAGGACCTCGACGGTTTCCGGGAGTACAGCCGGCGGACGCAAATCCTCGGCTACGACGGCAAGTGGGCCATCCACCCGAGCCAGGTGCCGATCCTGAACGAGATGTTCGCCCCCAGCCAGGCCCAGTTCGACCGGGCCCGGGCCGTTGTCGATGCCTACAAGGAGGCGACCGATGGTGGCCAGGGGGACCGTCGGGGGGCGGTCATGTTCGGCGACGAGATGATCGACGAGGCGTCGCGCAAGGTGGCGGCGCGAGTCGTTGCCCTAGGCGAGCGGGCGGGCCTGACACCGACGCCGGCCTGACGCCGCGCCGGCCTGACGCCGCGCCGGCCTGACAGCGACGCGGCCGCTGGCTTAGGCGCAATCCCGGCACAGCTGGTGGTCGGGATCGGCCAGCTGGCCGGGGGGCTTCAGTAGAAAACACGACTGGCACAGGAACTCGTCGGGCCGCCGTACCGGTATGACGGTCGCCAGTTGGTTCGGCGTGCCGTCATCCTCCTCCTCGTCGTCTTCGACCTCGTCGTCGACCTCGGTGTCGCCACCGCGCAGGCGCTCCGCCAGGATCACATCCAGGCTGGCCTCGACCTCGTCGGCCAGGCCGTCGTCGTCGTCGGTTTCGGGCTCGGCGGTCGGGTCGGCGGGGGTCGCAACCTTGACGACCTTCACCTCGACCCCATCGGTCACCACATCGACCGCGTCGAGCACCGCATCGACGTCGTCGTCGTCCAGGCCGTCGGCATCGTCGTCGCCGAGGCCGTCGGCATCGTCATCAAGCCCGTCGTCGAGCGCGTCGCCGCCGTCAATGTCATCCAGGTCGTCGAGCTCCTCGACTTCGTCGATGTTCTCGATGTCCTCTACGCCATCGGACCCAGACCCAGACCCAGACCCGGACCCTGACCCGGACGCGGTGGGGCCGGCGGACCGGGTTGCGCTGTGTTGTACAACTTCGATCTCGGTGGTGCTCATGTCATCACTCATCTCATCTTCGGAGGCGATCGCCCCCTTGGGCGTCGCGTGCGCCCTCACCTTGGGGCTGGTCATCGAATCCTCCTCGAGTAGGACGTGACCGTGGTTGGCTAACGGGAAACCAGTTCCTGCCGCCGGCTATTCCCCGCCCGGCGCCTCGGCGGGTGATCGCAGTTCAGCCGATGTTTCCCAATTGGCCGGACTACTCAAACCTCACTTGGCGCGGAGCACCGGCGGTCCGATCCGATCTCGTACCAACGCCGCCACTTCGCCGGGATTGGCGTGGCGTCCGAGGCTCGCCTTGGAAAAGATCAACTCGTCGTCCACGGTCACCTCGAAACGACCCTTGGACGAGGGGAGCAGCTCGACGGCCTTGATGATCGGAGCCCAGCTGGACAGGAGTTCGTCCGTCAGACCGACGGCGCGGGGCGTGTAATTTCAGGGAACGCAGAACTCGATCAGGACGGTGTGCCTGGGGTCGAGCATGCTCACTCCTTCCGGCCGGTTGGGGAGCACACAAACTACCGCTCCCCGGTGGCTTGCTCCACCAGTCGCCGGGCAACAACTTTGAGCGCCAGGGTCTCGTCGGCCCCCTCGAAGATCGACAGCACCCGGGCATCGACGAAGTAACGCGATACCGGGAACTCCTCGGCGTAGCCCATGCCCCCGTGGATCTGCATCGCCTCGCGCGTGACCCATTCCGCCGCCCGGCACACGTAGGCCTTGAGCATGGACGCCTCGACCGCGCCGGTCCCCGCCGCCATCAGGCGGGCCACCTCGTACATGTGCTGGCGGGTCGCTTGGATGAGGGCCGCCATACGGCCCAACTTCGCCTGGGACAACTGGTACTCCCCGATGGGCCGGCCGAACACCACCCGGTTGGCCGCATAGTCGCGGGCGGCCTCGAAGGCCGCCTGCATGACACCGATGGCCCGAGCGGCGGTCTGCAACCGGCCGGCTTCGAAGCCCTCCATCTGCAGGTAGAAGCCCCGACCCAGACCCGCCGGTCCGCCGATGAGGCAGCCATCGGCCACCCACCAGTTGTCGAAGGCCAGTTCGAAGGAGTGCATGCCCCGGTACCCGATGGTGTCGATGGGGCGACCTTCAAGGCGGCCCTCCCCGGGACCGCCGAGGTCGGCCTGAGAGAGGAGGAAGCCCCGCCCGTCGGCCTGCGGCTTGGGGACGACGAACAGGCTGAGCCCCCGGTGGGCCTTGGAACGGTCGGGGTCGGTCCGGGCCAAGAGCATCACGAGGTCGGCCCGGGCGGCGAAGGTGCACCACGTCTTCACGCCGTTGATAGCCCAGCCGCCATCAACCGCGCTGGCGGTCGCCTTGAGCCCCGCCACGTCGGAGCCGAAATCAGGCTCGGTCACCGCGACCGCCGCCATCAGTTCGCCGGCCGCGATCTGCGGCAGCCAGGCCTGCTTCTGCTCCTCGGTTCCCCCCTTGACCAGCGCCCGAGTCAGGATCTCGGGCCGGGTGATCAGCGAGCCGCCCACCCCGAGCGACACCCGCGACAGCTCCTCGGTGGCGATCACCATCCCCAGCAGGTCGCTCGGGCCACCCGACGCGAACCCGCCGTACTCCTCGGGGACCGAAAGCCCGAAGCAGCCCATCTCGGCCAGGCCGGCGATGAGCGACTCGGGGATGTCGCCGTTGGTCCGGTGGATCTCGTCGGCGACGGGGCGGATCCGTTCGTCGGCGAAGCGGCGAAACGTGTCCTGCACCATCTCGAAGTCGCGGTCGAGGTGGCGGCCCCCCTCGGCGCCGGGCGAGGCCAGCGACGCCAGGAAGGCCGGGTCGCGATAGGCCTCGATGACCGGTCGCACCCCGTCGAGGGCGCCCCGGGGGACGCCCCACTGTGCCTCCCGGCCCAGGACCTTGGTCGTGAGCTCGAAGAGTGCGTCGGCCACGAAGGCACTCGCCAGGGCCGCCTCGACCTCGCCCAAGGCGGCGTAGTTGACCGCCGCCCGGGCCACCGCCACGCCCGCAGCGGCATGCGCCAGGTCGTAGGCCACCACCTGGTTGGCATCGACCGCACCGGCGCCCTGGGCCGCCAGGTGGGCCGCGGCCCGGCCGATCACGCCGTCCGCGACCGCCACTGCCGCGTGCAGCGAAGCCAGATCGGCGACCGCAGGCATGGGCCCGAGGGTATAGCTGACTTCAGCCGGAGCGGCGGGCCACGACGGTCACGAGCGGCGGCAACACCACCGGGTCGTCGCCCGGATCGACGCCGGTCAGGGCCTCCAAGTAGTCGCTGATGGGGCCCGGGCCGACCCACGCGGGCGCCTCGGCCCAGGCGTCGACCAGCTCCAAACCGGCGTCGCGCACCAGCTTGGGCAGCACCGCACCCACGTCGGGGTGCCGGGCCTCAGGGTAGGAAAATGGCCTCCCGTCGATGCGCCCGGCCGAGGTGATGGGCTCCTGGGCCACCACCCAGCCCCCGGGGCGCACCGCGGCTCGCATCCGCAACAACACCGCCACGGGGTCGTGGACGTGGAGCAGGACGACCCGGCAGTACGCCAGGTCCACCTGTTCGGGCAACAGCAGGTCCTCGCCCGCTTGGGTGAGGGCGATCACCTGGGCTTGGGCGGCCTCGGCCGCCGCCTCGGC
>JAUTXM010000135.1 GCA_030838025.1 Acidimicrobiaceae bacterium | reverse complement strand
TTCGTCGAGCTGGTGGTGGTACTCGAGGAGATGGGCCGGGCGTTGTTGTGCGCCCCCTTCTTCTCGAGTGTGGTGCTGGCCGCGGGGGCCGTGCTGGCGAGCGGCGACGAGCCGGTGAAGAAGGACGTGTTGCCGGGCATCGCGTCGGGCGAGGTGCGGGCCACCCTCGCCCTGACCGAGGACTCGGGGCGGTGGGACGAGGGCGGTGTCACGACGGTGGCGCGGGCGTCGGATTCGGATTCCGGTTCCGGGGGCAGCTGGGTGCTCGACGGGCACAAGACGTTCGTGCTCGACGGGCACACCGCCGACGTGGTCCTGGTGGTGGCGCGCACCGATGCGGGGGTGTCGCTCTTTCTCGTCGACGGGGACGCCCCCGGGCTCGGGCGCACCGCGATGCCGACCATGGACCAGACCCGCAAGCAGGCCCGGCTGGTGTTCTCGTCGGTACCCGCCCGGTTGGTCGGGACCGAGGGTGCCGGGTGGCCGGCGGTGTCCCGGGCCCTCGACCTGGCGGCGGTCGCCCTGGCTGCCGAGCAGGTCGGGGGGGCACAGCGGGTCCTCGAAATGAGCGTCGAGTACGCCAAGGTGCGGGTCCAGTTCGGGCGGCCGATCGGGAGTTTTCAGGCCGTGAAGCACAAGTGCGCCGACATGCTGCTGGCGGTCGAGTCGGCGAAGTCGGCCGCGTACTATGCCGCCTGGACAGCGGCCGACGACGACGAGGAACTGCCGGTGATGGCGTCGCTGGCCAAGGCGTTTTGTTCCGAGGCCTACTTCAAGGCGGCGGCCGACAACATCCAGATCCACGGCGGCATCGGTTTCACCTGGGACCACCCGGCTCACTTGTACTTCAAACGGGCCAAGAGCTCGGAGCTGATTCTCGGTGACCCGGCGTACCACCGGGAGCTGGTGGCCCAGCGTATCGGCATCTGAATTGTTTCTGAATCGCTTCTGAGGCGCTCGGTCGGGGGGCAGTGTCCCATTGGCCAAATCTCGGTGACCGGCCCCCTGGTGGGCTGGATACCGAATGGTCGCCATTAGCCTGAGGCGCTTATGACCGTGCTGTACGCCGTCATCGGGCTCGTCGCGGTCTTCGCCATCGCGGCGGTGGTGATCGGGCGCGAGGCCCGCCGGCTCGACGCGGTGCCGCCCCGGCCGGTGTTCGACATGGACGAGGCGGTGGCGTGGGTCGCCGAACACCTGCCCTACGAGGTCAGCGCCGTGCTCAGCCATGCCGACGTCCGCAGCATCATCGACTGGAACCTCGAGTACTTCCGCAGCAAGGGGGTGTCCGGCAACGGCTCGAGCCCCCACCTCGACGCCCAAGTGGTCGTCGGTGGCGCCGAGACCGTCGACTGGGTGATGGCCAAGGCCGAGCAGACGGGGGCCAGTTACACCGCGGCCCAGATCCATGCGGTGCTCGACGCCCAGATGACCTACCTCGAGGTGATCGGGGCCATCGGTCCGGAGGCGGCCCCGGGCGAGTAGGGAATTGACTTCACTTGGTGACCACCTTTGGGTACCATTTCCCTCACCAGAGAAAGGAGGTGGTCCAACTGAGTAGTCATCAAGGTTTTGGGACCCTGGAGGTGGCTGGCCGCTAGTCGGCCGCTGGACCACCTGGTGAATCCAAGCCAGTTACCCGGGAGGTTCCTACCGGAGCTTGGTCCCGCCGGTAGCAAACCGGATCCTCCTGTCTTTCCAGTGCTTTTTGTGCGAGAGGGCGCCCGCCGTGGCGCCCTCTTGTCGCGCCGGACGACCGCTACCGTGTCGTCACTGTGACCCGTCCGTCCCGTCCGCCCCGGCCCCCCCGTTTCGAGCGCTACCGGTGGCTGGGAGACAAGCGCACCCTGAGGGTGCACGATCTCGACCACGCCGTCGCCGCGTGTGGGTTAGACGAGTTAGCGTCGTCGGGGCGGGGCGCCGCCTTCGGGCCCGACCTCTTGGCCGAAGCCCGTAATCGTGGCTACCGGCCGCACCGTGCCTGTGTCCGGGGTGATGGTGACGGTGACGGTCGTGCCAGCGGCGGTGAGGTTGGCGGTGGCGGTGGCGGTGCTGGCAGCGGTGGCGGCGGCCGTGACCCTGTGGGTGAGTTCTGTGGGTGAGTCCTGTGGGTGAGCCCGTCACCATCATGTCTGGGGAGCTGGCGCTCGCCGGATACCTAGCCCGGCCGTCAGCGTCGGCCGCCAAGGGGTCGGGTCGCTACGGGCTGGTGCTGAGCCACGGCTTCCCCGAGGGGCCGCAAAATGCCGATGTGGTGAGCAAGACCTTCCCCGAACTGGCCGACCGCCTGGCCGGTGACACCCAGTGGACCGTCCTCACGTTCAACTTTCGCGGGACCGGCGACTCCAAGGGCGACTTCTCCCTGGCCGGATGGCTAGCCGACCTGCGGGCCGCAGTGGACCACCTGCTCAACGAGGAAGGGGTCGAGGCGGTCTGGTTGTGCGGCTTTTCGGCGGGCGGGGCGCTCAGCATCTGTGCCGCGGGCGAGGACGAGCGGGTCCGGGGCGTCGCCACCTTCGCGGCCCCTGCCGACTTCAACGACTGGGCCGCCGATCCACGCCGGTTCATGGCCCACGCCCGGACGGTAGGGGTGATACGGAGTTCGAAGTTTCCACCTGATCCTGACGCGTGGGCCCGGGAGTTGCGCGAGGTGAGGCCGCTGTCACTGATCGGCAAGATCCCGCCACGGCCGCTGCTCATCGTCCATGGGGCCAACGATGCGGCGGTAACAATGCTCGACGCCCGGGCCTTGGCCGACGCCGCCGAGGGCCAGGTCGAACTGCGCATCCTGGCCGCCGCCAGCCATTACCTGCGGCACGACCCGCGGGCAATCGCGATCCTGCTGGGCTGGCTCGACCGGCAACTGGTCTAGAGGGGATCTGGCACCGGGCCCTTCGGCGTGCGCCAGGCCGTGGGCCGGTGGCTTGTTGGGTTGCGGGACCCGCCGCAGCCTTGTTAGCTCGACATGCCGCCCGGTGCGTCCGTGCCGTGAATGCGTTCGTGCGGTGAATGCGTTCGTGCGGTGAATGCGTTCCTACTGTGAATGCCCTGCGGGTACCGCTCATCCATGATCTGACGACCTGGACCCGGTGCCGTTTTTCGAGGGCATTCCCGTCTGCGGGGCGCAGACGTACTGGCTTCAGGACGTGCCGTTGAAGTCGACGTCCTTGGTCGCGACCGTCCCGGCCGTTCGCCCAGGCGCTGTCTGGTAGGTCCAGTACAGATTCGTGTGCGCGATGACCTGGTCCGGCGGAGGCGCCCCCCAGGGCGTCTGGTCCCCCGTGGTATGGGCGTCGCTGACAAGGGTCGCGTCGTACCCCCTGACGAAGGCCCCGTGAAGTGTCGAGCGGATGCAAGCATCCGTCTCTGCGCCGGCGACGACGAGTCGCCCGACTCCAAGGTCCGATAGCACGGTCTCGAGGGTGGTGTCCTCGAAGGAGTCGCCGTAGGTCTTCTCCACGAGGGGTTCGGCGTCGCCGGGAGTCAGCTCGGCGACGATCCGCCAG
>JAUTXM010000130.1 GCA_030838025.1 Acidimicrobiaceae bacterium | reverse complement strand
CCGGGCGCAAGGTGGCTCACGAGACGCTCATCTCCCTCGCCCGGGAGGTGCCGACGATCGTGGGGGTCAAGGACGCGGCCGGCAATCCGGGGGAGTCGGGACGCCTGATCGCCGAGGCGCCGCCCGGGTTCGACCTCTACTCGGGCGACGACAGCCTCACCGTGCCGTTGCTCGCGGTCGGCGCGGCCGGGGTGATCAGCGTGGCCGCCCACTGGGCGGGCGAGGAGATCTCGGCGATGGTCGCGTCGTTCTTCAAAGGTGACGTCGACGGCGCTCGACGGTTGAACGCCCGGCTCATGGAATCGTGGCGTTTCCAGAGCGGCGATCTGACACCGAACCCCATCCCCTCCAAGGCCATGATGCGAGCCCTCGGACTTCCCGCGGGGCAGTGCCGGCTCCCGATCGGCCCGGCACCGGAAGGCTTGGAGGCCCGGGCCCTCGAGGTCCTCGGCCGGCTGAAGGGCGGGGACGCCCTTGCACCCGGGCTGACGCCGGCGCCGGTGCCTGCGCGTGCTCCCGCGAGCGGCGATGCCGTGGGCGGCGATGCCGTGGGTCATCAGCAGGGCATCCTTGGCTGATCCTGTCAGGCTGGTCTTTCTCGGCGGGCTCGGTGAGATCGGTCGCAACTGTGCCTGCATCGAGGTCGCGGGCCGCATCCTGATCCTCGACTGCGGGGTCATGTTCCCCGACCTCGAGATGCCCGGCGTCGACCTGGTCCTACCGGACTTCACCTATCTGCGGGACAACGCCCACCGGATCGAGGCCTGCGTCCTCACCCACGGCCACGAGGACCACGTCGGCGGCCTCAGCTTCCTGCTGCGCGAACTCGAGGTGCCGACGTACGGCTCCGCCCTCACGCTCGGATTGGCCAGGAGCCGTATCGAGGAGGCGGGGCTGCTGCATCGCACCGCCATGCACGCGGTGCGCGACGGTGAGCGTCGCCAGATCGGCCCATTCGACGTGGAGTTCATACCGGTCACCCACTCGGTGCCCCACGGCTTCGCGACCGCGTTCCACACGCCGCAGGGGATCATCCTGCACTCGGGCGACTTCAAACTCGACCTGACCCCGGTCGACGGCCGTTCGACCGACCTGGGACGCATCGGGGCGCTGGCGTCGACCGAGGGGATCCGGCTGCTCTTGTCGGACTCGACCAACGCCGAGGAGCCGGGCCACACCGATACCGAACGGTCGGTCGGCCGGGTGTTGGAGGACCTGTTCAAGGCCCACCCCGACAAGCGAATCATCGTGACGTGCTTCGCCAGCCACATCCACCGCATCCAGCAGGTGGCCGATGCGGCCCTCGGTGCCGGGCGGATCATCGCCACGCTCGGTCGGTCCATGGGCAAGAACATCGCGCTGGCCCGCACCCTGGGCTTGCTGCACATACCCGACAACATGGTGGTCGACATCGAGAAGATCGGCGATATCGACCCTCGGCGTCTATGCATCGTCTCGACCGGCTCGCAGGGCGAGCCCATGTCGGCGCTGGCCCTCATGGCGGCGGGCGACAACCGGTGGGTGACGGTGACCAAGGGCGACCTGGTGGTGCTTTCGTCGCACGCCATTCCGGGCAACGAGGCGCCCGTCGGCAAGGTGATCGACGGTCTGTGCCGCCTCGGCGCCGAAGTCGTGCACTCCGGCCTGGCCCAGGTCCACGTGAGTGGCCACGCCAAGCGCGAGGAGCTGAAAACGCTGCTGTCGATTGCCCGGCCGGCGGCGTTCATCCCGGTGCACGGGGAGTTCCGCCACCTGACCCATCACGCTCGCCTGGCCCAGGAGATGGGGGTGCCGAGCGCCTCGGTGCTCCTGGCGGAGGACGGCGACGTCATCGAGCTCAGCGACGGCGGCATCGACTTCGCCGGCCAGGTGCCGGCTGGCTACCTGTATGTCGATGGGATCGTCGGAGACGTCGGACGGGGCGTCCTGCGCGACCGCCAGGTGCTGGCCGAAGAAGGCGTCGTGGTTGTCGTCGTCACCGTGGATGCCAAGTCGGGGGAGATCCTGACGGGACCGGAGATCATCACCCACGGGTGGGTCTACGCCCCCGAAGCGGAGGCACTGCTGGACGAGGCACGGGCCGCGGTGGTCGCCAGCTTGGAGAAGGCGATCGATGGAGGGGGCACGGACCACGAGACGTTGAAGCGTCACGCCCGCTCCGCCCTGGGCCGCTTTGTCCACGAACGGACCCGGCGCCGTCCCATGATCGTCCCGGTGGTGATGGAGGTCTAGAGGGAGCGGGAGTACAAACTGTCGTGTACACGACACTTTGTACTCCCGCCTCCGGCACGCTGTCTTTCGCGGTGATACTGCTGTGACTGGTGGGGGCAGTGTTACCTTTGAGTCCACTGTGGCTACCACAACCAAACGTCGCGCCACCTCGCCTGCCGCCAAGAAGCCGGCCCGGGCCACGCCCAAGGCACCGCCGCGCGCCCGCAAGCCTGCTGCCCCGCCGCCCAAGGCCCGTCCTGGTGTGTTGACCCGCCTTGGGCATAGCTGGTCGGCTGCCCTGGGCCGCCAGGCCAATGACGTGTGGGGAGTGGTTCTCGTCGTGGCGGGCGCCTTGGCCGGTCTCGGTATCTATCTGGGGCTGGCGGGCCCCGCCGGCCACGCGATGAAGAACTCCGCCGGCGATGTGATCGGATGGTCCCGGCTCCTGGTCACGCCGGTTTTGGCGCTGGCCGGAATCGCCCTTATCCGGGGTGTCTCGCGCCAGGTGTTCGGCCGGATCGCGCTCGGCTGCGCGGGCGTCGTCGTATCGACGAGCGGCATCCTGCACCTGAGCCGGGGTCCGGTCCACTGGGATCTCAGCCATCCCGGCGTCTCCGGATTGGCCGACGCCGGGGGGTTCGTAGGCGCCCTCGTCGGCGCGCCCTTGCGTCAGTTCCTGGCACCGTGGGGCGCTGGCCTGGTCCTCACGACGGTTCTCGCCGTCTCGCTGCTGATCATGACGGGGACGCCGGTGCGCCTCGCCGGTCAACACTTCGGCCGGCTCGGGACCGGTATGGCTCGGCGCGCCGGGCGGGGGGCGCGCTGGTTGGCGACGATCGGCCACGACGGCGAACGGCAGGCCGCGGTGGGCCGTCATCCGGTCACGACGTCGGCCCCATTGTTCGATCAAGACGGCGTTGCGGCTCGTGCCGGCGCTCCCTCCGCTCCCGCTGCGGTCCCGGCCGCGGCCGTTGGCGCCGACGCGGCCGTTCCGGCTCCCGCTCCGGCTCCGGAGGCGGAGGCTGCGGCGTTGGTGGCCCGGGCGGCTCGGGCCCAGGTCGAGGTTTCCCTGCCCCC
>JAUTXM010000101.1 GCA_030838025.1 Acidimicrobiaceae bacterium | reverse complement strand
ATGGCGGCCAGCCACTCCACGGCCGGCACCGCAGCCGCCACCGTTGCCGCGCCGTCGTCGGGTATCGCCAGTGTCAGCCCCGATACCACCAGTACCACCGTTTCGGGCGCGTCGTCCTCGTCATCGTCGGCGGCGGCGGCCGCCCTCCCCGCCGCTTCGGCCCACACCTCCAGCCATGGCAGCTGAGCGCCGCTTCCGTGCCATGGGCAGCGACGCCCACCTGATCGTGGTGGGCGGTTCGGCTCGCTTGCTCGACCGTGCTATCGGTCGGGTCGAGGAGCTGGAACAGCGGTGGAGCCGGTTCCTGCCCGACAGCGAGGTCAGCCAGCTCAACCGTTGGGCCGGCCTTCCAGTCGCGGTGTCGGCCGACACCGTCACGCTGGTCGAGCATGCGATCGTGGCCTGGCGGCTCTCGGGCGGGGCCTTCGACCCGACCGTCCTGGGCGCCGTGCTCCGAGCGGGCTACGACCGCTCGTTCGACCAGTTCGGCGACCGCCCCCAAGGCGGGCACAGCGTCCTGGGTTTGGGTGCCGACGCCATCGCCGTGCGGGGCGAGACGGTGACGCTGCCCGACGGCACCGGTTTCGACCCTGGTGGGATCGGCAAGGGCCTGGCGGCCGACCTGGTCTGTGCCGAGGCTATGGCCGCGGGAGCCGACGGGATATGCGTCAACCTTGGAGGTGACGTGCGGCTGGCAGGCGCCGGGCCCGACGGCGGCGCCTGGACCGTTGCCGTGGAGCAGGTCGGTGTCGATCACCCGATCGTGCGTTTAGGGCTCTCCGGTGGCGCAGTCGCCACTTCGACCACACTGCGGCGCCGGTGGCAGGTCGACGGCCAGACCCGCCACCACCTGATCGATCCCCAGACCGGGCTGCCGTCCGACACCGACCTGACATCGGCGACCGTCGTCGCCGGACAAGCGTGGGTCGCTGAAGTGCTGGCCAAGGCGGTCCTCCTGGCGGGCTCGACCCATCCCTTCGACATCATGGGCGCGACGGGCGCCGAGGCCCTGGCGATCGGTCAGGACGGCCGGGTGCAGGCGACGGCCGGCTTGGCGGCATTTCTCGGCCGCCAAGCCGTGCCCGCCTCGGTGTGATCAGCGTTTCATCCAGCGGGCCAGACGCGCCGCCACGTCGTCGAGGTAGGGAGCGAGGTCGGCCGGGCGGGTGTTGAGGGCGAGGTTGAGCATGTGGAGCCGTCGGGCCGCGTGCAGCGCGTCGACCGTCGCGGCGTCGTGTTCCGGCCACGGCCGGACCGCCTCGTATCCGGCCCGGAACCTGGCGGTCAGCACCTCCGTCGCCGGGTGGCGCTGGTAGGGAACCAGGCTGATGACGACGTCTTGAATGTCGAACCCCCACACGAGGTCCTGGAAGTCGATGGGGACCAGTCCTCGCCGAGTCTGGACGATGTTGTCCGGCGTCAGGTCGCCGTGGAGCAGGTGGGGCGGATGCGGTGGCGCGGCCCACAGCGAATCGATCGCCGCCTGGGCCCGATCGGCCGCCTCCACGAACAACGACCCATGCCGAGAGCCTGTGGCCAGTCGCGACGGCGCCTTCCAGTACAGGACCCGATCGGCGACCAGGACGGCCTCGGCGGGTTGGAGCGACCAGGCGCAGGCGTGGCAGTGGAGCTCCGCCAGCAGGCGCCCTGACTGCTCCGCGGTGCGAGGGTCGAGCCGGCTGCGGAGCACCCGGCCCGGCACCCAGGTGAACACCACACACGTCCTCTGCTCGGGAACCTCCGGTGCGGAGGCTTCGGTGACCGCGTGCCCGTCGGTGGTGCGGATGACCTCGGCGAGGATCAGATCGGTGTCGTGGCGCAGCGCATCGAGCCAGGCCACCTCCAGGTCCTCGGTGCCCGCTGGATGGAGCCGCAACGCCGCGCCGACCCGTAGGACGTAGTCACCCCCACCGGCGGGGCGGACGCGGAACAGGGCATTGAACGACTGTCCGACGAACGACATGGGGGCGGTTTCCAGCCCGTACCGCCAGGCCGCGGCACGAGCCACGCTTCGCAGCCGCGACACCTGCCCGCGCGTCGTGAGGGTGTCGAACGGGCGACGGGTCACGCCGGTAGCGCCGATGCATGGGCCACTCCGAGCACGACCTCGCCTTCCTCCAGCACGCCATCATCATTCGACGGCCTTGGTCGCCATCGCCACTCCGGGCGTCGCCAGGGTGGCGCAGCCCGCGGGCAAAAGGACGACCGAACGACTCCGCAGGACGCTGCGGGGACCGGAGGCGGCCGAGCGGGCGGCAGCGTGGGTCAAGTCCGCCGTCGCCCCCTCGAGCAGCTGAACCTGGGGCTGTTCCGCCCGACTGCAGGGCCGGCCGGCCGAGCCGTTGCGCTAATGCGGCGACGGTGGCCTTGGCCGCCGACAGCCGCGTCAGGAGATGACGATCGTCACCTCGAAGAGCCGGGCGTACATCGGGCAGGCCATGTTGACGGCGCAGACGGGGAAGCCCGTCGACTTCACGGTGACGCTGCCGGGATGCATTGCCGTCCAGATCACCAGCTGACCGTCCGTTGGCGGCTTCGGGGCGGGAGCCGGAGCCAACAAGCCCGGCGGTGATTCGCTCACGGGTTCCCACCGCGTCGCTTGGTCGTCGAGGAGGAGGCGGATGGTGTCGCCGACACGCACAGGCACCGTCCGGCCAAAGTCGGCGGAAGAGAGCTGGACCTGGACCGGCGGGGAGTTCGCGGGCCGAAGCGTCGTGGGCGTGGTAA
>JAUTXM010000098.1 GCA_030838025.1 Acidimicrobiaceae bacterium | reverse complement strand
CCGACTCCTCGCCGGGTGGCCCTGTGGTCATTGTGCATAGCCCCTGTGACAATCAAACCTGCAGCCGCGCTCCCTGCAGCAAAAGGGTCGCCGACTACCCGACGCGGTCGAAGTGGGAGCAGGCCGCGCCGACCCCAGGGAGGTCGACAGGTCGAAGCTCGCACCGCGCACACAGCAGATCAGGTGCCAAGCAGCCGATCGCAGTAAGCAGACCAACTCGGAAGGCTTCGGACTACGGGTCGGGGTCGGGCCCATCGGTAAGTACCCCCCAGATCTCGGGACTGAGAACTGCCATCGGCATCACCTTCCATTCGGGGACCGTCATCGGCTGACACCAAGGTCGAGGGTTGCCTGAGAGGTATCGAGGATCCGTCGCCGGCTCATGGCCTCCACCGGGTCGTTACTGGGCGGGCCCAGGGCCTGCTCGGACGGCGGGGCGTCGGGTCCGGCGGCCGCTTGGCCGTACGGCAGGCCGAGATGGTGGTGCCGCCATGCTTCGATGGTCCGGGCCCGCCGGTCCCATTCCGCGGCCGGGAGGTCATCGGCTGGGCGGGGGCCGAGGACCCCGGTCAGGTAGGCCGCGGGGTGCGACGCGGCGGCGGTCATGGCGTCGTCGACGATGAGGTCGATGGCCGCGCTGAGCATGTCGTGGCGGTCCCGCAGTCCCTCTCCCGGCTCGCCGACACCGTCGGCCGCGGCCTGGCGTTGGCCGAGCATGTCGACGCGCAGTTCTGCCGCGGCCAGGCGGCGCTCCAGCCCGACGATCCGCGTTTTGAGGGTGGCCACCCGGGGCTGGTCGGGGCGGCGGCGGTCCACTTCGGAGGCGAGTTGCGCGCGGGCCTCGGCGAGGCGTGCCGCGCTCTGGGTGTGCTCGTCCCGGGCGGCGGCGAGCTCGTCTGCGACCGACCGGCCCGTCGGCCCACGCCCGCCGGCGAGGGCCAGCAGGTCGTGGCGTTCGCTGCACAAGTCGGCCACGTTGCGGCGCGACAGGCCCCGGATCTCGGCGGTGGCGAGTAGCCGCTGCACCCGGTCCCATTCCCCTGAGGCGGTGAGCGGCTCGGCCAGCAGGTAGGCGGCAGGGTCGACGCCGCGGGTGCGCAGCAGCGCTTTGACCCGGTGCTCGAGGATGGCGGCACCGGCTTTGGCGGTGTCGCGTTCGCGTTCGGTCAGCGCCGCGAACAGTGTCTTCGGGTCGGCCCCGGCGGCCAGCAGGGCGTGGATGCCGGCGGTCGCCCGGGTGCGGGGAATGTGCTCGATGACCGCCCAGAATCGCTGCGCCTGCGGTCCCTCCAGGGTGGCCGCCCAGCGCCGTACCAGGCCCTCCGCTTCGGCCCGCTGCTGCTGCCAAGGCGAGCTGTGACCCTCGGGGCGGTGGCCGATGGCCCAGCGGGCGCCCTGGCCGTAACCGGCACGTCCGGCGCCGGCCGACCAGCGGGCCCGGTACGTCGCCACCGCCCCGACCGCGCCGTCCCAGGCCCGTTGCCGTTCGCCGTGCACCGGCCGGCCGCCCAGGCGGGCGACCAGTTCGGCGGCCGGGGCGGCCACCGCCGCGGCCGCGATGGCGGACTCCTCGGCCAGCTCGGCCCGGCGGGCCACGATCAACGGCACCGCACCGCCGAGGCCCTGCGGGTCGTCTTGGGCGGCGACGGCCAGGGCCGACAGCTCGGCCAGGCTGCGGCCGTGGCGCAGCTGCTGGGCTGCCCAGGCCACCGGGTCGAGATCGCTGGCCAGGCGCTCGGCCCGTGATCGCTCCAGGTTCTCGACCACCGCCTGCAGCGGGCCGCCCGGGTTGGTCAACACCGGCAGCCACTGCTCGTCGTCTGCCCTGGCGGCCAGGTCCCGGTCGCGGGTCACATACGCGCACAGTTCGCGCTCACCGCGGCTGGCCATGACATAGAACGCCGGGCGGCTGGTGGAGTCGGTCGCCACCGGGCGCGCCGCGTGCATCGTGGAGCCCTGGGATCGATCCGCGGTGATGGCGTAGCCGTGGGCCAAACCCCCCGAGCGGCCATCGCCGAACTCGTGGGTCAGGTAGCGCCAGTCGACGGTGACCGTCCCCCGGCCCGCGAAGTCGACCCGCAACCACTGCCGCTCGGGGTGCTCGTCGTCGCGGTGGACGCCGGTCACGGTGCCCACCGTGCCGGTACGGACATAGCGGTCTCGGGCCGCCCCTTCGGGGATCAGGCTGTGGCCCGCCTGGGTCAAGGTGACCACCTCGTCGCCCACCGCGAAGCGCCGGCCGGCCACCACCAGCTCGGGCCCACTCAAGGTGCCGTCGGCTGCCAGGCGCACCCGGGCGGCTTCGTTCAGCCAGTCCACTTCGCGGCGATGGGCGGCCATCATCCGAGACGCCTTGGGCGGACGTTTGCCCTCCGCTGCCGCCTTGAGGCTCACCTGGCGGTCCCGGTACCAGTCGTCGACCACTTGGCCCCGCAACGTCTCGGCGTCGTCGAAAACCCGGACCCGGCCGTCGGCGGCGAGGCGGTCCATGGCGGTGCGGACCCGCTCCGGCATCTGCGACCGCAGCCCCCCCAGGGCGGCGCGGACCTCGGCCATGTCGTCGCCCTGCTGGCGGTAGATCTTCGACAGCGTCGGCGCCCCGTCGGTGTAGACGATGTGACGGAACCAGCCGCCCGCGCCCACCGAGCTCAACTGGGCCGGGTCGCCGACGAACACCAGCGCGGTGGCGGTCCGCGCCGCCCACCGGCACAGCCGCTCGGCGTCGCGGGTCGACACCTGGGTCGCCTCGTCGACGATCACCACCGTGTTCTCGCCCCACACCTCCGAGGGGTCGTCGGCCGCGTTCAGCCGGGTCAACCACGAGCGCACCACCTCCGAGTCGATCCCCAGCCGGGCCCCGAGCTGCTCGGTCTGGGCGCCTCCGTTGGCGCAGCCCACCACCCGATAACCGATGTCCTTCCATGCGGCCACCGCGGCCCGCATGGCCTCGGTCTTGCCGGTCCCGGCCGGCCCGATGGCGCAGCGGATACCGTCGCCGCTGCCCGTCACCGCCCGCACCAGTTCGCCCTGCTCGTCGGACAAACCACCGGAGGGGTCGTCGCCTTCTTCCGCCAGCGCCGCCGACAACGCGCTGATAGCGGCCGCGGTCACCGGGGCGGGTACCACCGCCAACGGCTCGGCCCCGTGATCGGTGCGGCCCT
>JAUTXM010000010.1 GCA_030838025.1 Acidimicrobiaceae bacterium | reverse complement strand
GCCGCCGGTGCCGGAAGTGCCGGTGCCGGAAGTGCCAGCGCCGGAGGTGCCAGCGCCCGAGCCGCCAGCGCCCGAGCCGCCAGCGCCCGAGCCACCAGCGCCCGAGACGCCGGCGCCGGAGCCACCAGCGCCGGAGCCACCAGCGCCGGAGCTACGGGATTCTGCACCGTCGCCCGCCGGATGATCGCGGGGCGGGCGTTGGCCTCGGGTCGGTGCCCCGCCCGGGCGACGTTCGCCGCCTGAAGCGGCGCCGGTGGTCACGGGTCCGCCGGGCCGGGAGCCTCGGTCGATTCTCGCCCGATCCTGGCGGGGCGGCCGGGCCCCGCCCGCGCCGCGGTCGGATCCCTCGGATCTCGCTGGTCTCGCCGGCCGGTCGGGATTTTCCCCACCTTCTCGTGGGTCACGGCGCCCCGAGGGTGCGGCGCCGTTGCGCGCTGGACCACCGTCTCGCCGGGGTCGCCGGGGGCTGTCGTCGCCATCGCGTAGGGGTCGGGCCAGGGTGGTCGTGACGTCGGGCGTCGCCGCCCGGGGCGGTCCGATGATCTCGAGGCGTTCCGGCTCGGCCTTCTTCTCCTTGGGGGGCAGTACGGCCACGATGGTGATGCCGTCCATCTCGAACTCGGCGTCAACCCGGAGGACGTCCCCCGGCTTGGCTCCCCGGCTCAGGAGGGTGCCGTCGAGCACGCCGCGCGGCTTCAGGGCGCCGGCGGCCCGCCAGGTCCAGCTTCCATCGGGCCGCGCGCTAGTCAGCTCGATATCGATCCTGCGGGCCATGCGCTTAACCTACAACGCTTTACGGTAGGACCCCGTGGGCAGTTTCCCCGGTCAGCGGCGGGCGCGCGCCCTGGTGCTCGGCACGGCCCGGTCGAGCCAGCGGCCTACTCCTCCAGGAGGTCGGGTTGCCGGCTCACGATCCAGTCGTACAGCGGCTGGAATGAGAACCAACCAGCAAGATGGCTACCGATCTGGGTCCAGGTGAGGCGAGCCGTCTCGTCGTCGATCATCCGGTAGTCGCCTGCGGCCATGGCCAGGAGCTGGGCGTGGCAGCAGCGCTCCATGGCGAGGAACCACCACACCGCCTCGTCAACCGAGTGGCCCACCGTCAGGAGGCCGTGGTTGCTCAGAATGCACGCTTTGTAGTCGCCGAGCGCGTGGGCGATGCGCTTGCCCTCTTCGATATCGACGACCACCCCTGCGTAGTCGTCGAAGACATCGTGGTCGCCGAAGAACGAGCAGGCGTCCTGGGTGATGGGGTCGAGGCGTCGGTGCAGGGAGGAGAACGCCTTGCCGTGGATGGAGTGCGAGTGGGCGGCCGCCACCACGTCGGGCCGGGCCGCATGGACCTGGGAATGGATGCAGAACGCCGCCTGGTTGACCGGCCAGCTGCCTTCGACGACCTCGCCGTGGTGGTTGACCAGGATGAGATCCCGGACCCGAATCTGGCTGAAGTGCATCCCGAAGGGGTTGACCCAGAAGTGGTCGCTGCGCTCGGGGTCGCGGGCGGTGATGTGCCCCGCGACTCCTTCGTCGAAGCCGAAGTGCCCGAAGAGGCGGAAACCGGCCGCCAGCCGCTGCTTGCGGTGCCGGCGCTCTTCGGCCGCATCGTCGAAGATGGGGATCTGGTGGGGGACGCGATCGCTCGCCATTCCACCTCCTGTTGTCGATGGTCGCCGCAGCGATCGTACCGTCAGGGCGCGGCTTTGGGGCCGCCGCGGGCTTCCGCTTCGGCTTCGGCTTCCGCTTCGGCTTCGTGGGTGGCCTTGGCGTTCCTCTTGAGCCGCTCCTTCAGCCCTCCGAGGATGATGTCGAGCCCGAACTCGATCGACGAGCCCGTCAGATGCATCACCGTCGCCTCGATATTGGGGATCTCCTCGAGCGGCACCGCCGAGAAATAGGCTCGCAGCCGGTCTTCCTTCGACCTGGGCGCAGGCGGTGGATCGACGTGGCGGCTGACTGGGCGGGTCCGCCCGACGAGCAGGGTGGCCATGCTCCAGCGGTACAGGAGCATGAAGGCGGCGGCCGCTTCCTCTGCGCAAAAGCCGGCGTCTCGGAGCAGGCCCAGGGCGTACTCGGTGTTGAGCAGCCCGTTGGGGCCCATGGTGACACCCTCGGCGTACACCCGCACGATGCCGGGATGGGCCCGCCACATGTCATGGTTGTGCCGGGCCTGGGCCCGAAGCTTGGCCTCCCAGTCCCCTTGGTCCTGGGGCAGCTTGGCGACCACGTCGCCGATCAGGAAGTCCACCATCAGATCGACCAGTTCGGCCTTGTCCGCCACGTGGTTGTACAGCGACATCGGCGTCACGTCCAGTGCGGACGCCACCCGCCGCATGGTCAGCGCGTCCAGTCCATGTTCCTCGACCAGGTTCAGGGCCTTGAGGACGATGCGCCGCCTCGTGAGGGCGGGGCGGGGCGCCACTTCCTCGACGTCGCGCGCCAACCATCGGGGCTGCTCGGGCAGCGGATGATTCGAGGCGTGGTCAGAGGGGTTGGTCAACGAGGTGATTGGGTCTTTGGTTGGGTTTTCGGTTGCGATTTCGGTTGCGTCTTCGGTTTGGTCGTCAGGCGACGTGGAGGGTTTGTTGTCGGACTTGTGGCCCGGCAGGGGGCGCGGCAGTCCAGACCGGGTGGCCCGCGTCGCCGAAGCGGCGGGCCGATCCGATGAAGATGTGGGGCTGGCGGAAGAACTGGCGATGGTCCCGAAGTCTCCGTATTTGTATTCGGCGCAGCGTCCTCCGGGATGGAGGCTTTAGTGGGCGGTGGCGAGTTTCGCGGCCTCGGCGACCGGGCAGCGGCGGGCGAAGGAGCGTTGATAGACCTCGCCTCGCACGGCGAGGGTGGGGTCGTCAGATAGTCCTATGCCACGCGCCAGACGGGTGGGGTTGAAGCTCAGGAGTTCGCCGCCGTGGAACTGGTCCGTCGGGATGTCGGTCAGCCGAAGGTGGCCGAGCACGAGGCGTGGGCGGCGACTCGACCAGGGTCGGGTGGGATCAGCGGTGTTGTCACCCTGTTCGGCCACTTGGGCCCGCAGGACGAACTCGGCCCGCCCGTTGGTGATCCAGTCCTGCAGCCCGCCTCGCAGGAAGTTGCCGGTGGCGGCGGGTGACGCCGAGCGCACACCTTCGACCGGCTCCCAGTGGAAGCGGACCGACCGCTCCGTGCCGTCGGGTCCCGTGAGGGTGAAGGCGTGCACGGCATGGAACGAGCAGGTGGTGTAGCTCTCGGGTACGAACTTGGCGCCGAGGTACGCCACCGCAGGGCAGGCCGGGGGGTAGGACACCGCGAAGTCGAACACCCCCTGATCGTTCGACGGTGCGGCCCCCGACGACGCCCGCGGGTACGGCGTGTCGAGCCGGACGCGCTCCCGCAGATTCTGCCAGCGAGAGCGAGGCTTGGCCGTCACTGGCGTGGCCGCGACCACGAACCTACGGAATCGCTCCACGTCTTCGACGAAGAACATCGGCAGGCTCATGGCGACCATGTCTGTTTCGTCCTCGGTCCCGGGCTGGAACTTGACCGCCATTCCCCGGACGGCGGGGGTCGAATCCGGTTCGTCAATGTCACCCGTACCGTTGGAGAACCGAACCGTCACGGGCACCGGCGGGCCGGCGTAGTGGGGCGCAACGGTGAGCATGGAGGCGACCGGCGTTCCGCTGAACCACCCGGTGGCGGCGATCCCAGGGGCGTGAATCGGGCGGGTCCCGGGACGGTAGGGCGGGGAGGCCTTGATCAGGGAGTCAACCAGCGCATCGGCATCCGACGTCTCGCCGGTTTGGTTTGCCTGTCGGGGCACCATAGAGACTGTATCCAGCCGGTTCCGCGAGGTCAGGTACCCGGCAAAAGAATTAGACGGAAGGATATGCTTGGGCGGATTCATTGCCCGGTTGCGAAGGCGATCCTAGGCTCGCGGCCATGGGGCAGGTTTCTGCGGTTAGAGAAGCCTGGGCCGGTTTCCGCAGGTACCTCCGTGACCCCATGCGGGCCCCCTCGGTGATGCTCGGATCCGTGCTCACGGCGTTCTGGTCCCGGGTCGAAGGTCCCCTCGATGTGCCGCAGAGATCGTCGCTCGCGCCCTCGGACAACTTGCAGACCCCGATGAACCTGGTGATGCCGCTGCGTTTTCCACAGGTGGCGTTCCGGGGGCAATTGGGCAAGATGTTGTTTCAGGAGACCGACCAGATACTGGTTGGCCTCAATAACGTCGGCACCGTCCATTTCGCCCGGTTCGATGTGATCGAGGGCAACTTGTGCATGTTCTCGATATTTGACGGCGACTTCAACGGTTACATCCGGGATTTCATTGGGGTGATCGGCCAGGCTTTTGACCGGATCATGGACTTCGTCGAGGACCCGGCCCCGACCCCGTGCGGCAGCCACGTCGACGAGTTCATCGAATGGGTCCGGCTCCACGACGCGCTGCAACTCCCCGAGCTGGCCACCGACGTCACCTCGGACCTGGTGGCGCTGCAACGCCGGACGCTCGTCCTGCTGCACCAGCACCCCAACGTCCAGATGGGAATCTATCGGGGCTATCCCGGGTACTCGGTGGCCCAGATCCGCGACGGCTTGGGTATCGGGTGGTAGCTCGATCGGCCGCCGCGGGCGGGGCTGCGGGGAGGGCTGCCGGCGGGGCCGTGGGCGGGGCTGTGGGCGGGGCTGTGGGCGGGGCCGTGTCGCTTCCGTGGCTGATGCGCGAGCTGCAGGGCAACATCCTGCGCGCCTACGGGGAGCGGTACCGGGTGGTACGTCACCTGGTGCTTACGGTCGACGATGCCGCGGCCGCTCGCCTCGCCCTGGGCCTCATGGTCGACGGCGACCGCTCGACGCCGGACGTCACCTCAGCGGAACGTCCGCCCCGGGAGGCGGGCTACCGGTGGTGTCTCAACGTCGGGTTCACCTTTGCCGGCCTGGCCGCGGTCGGCGTTCCCGCCTCGAGTCTCGACACCTTCCCACCCGAGTTCACGAAGGGAATGGTCGCCCGGGCGGCGCGGCTGGGCGATGTGGGCGACAGCGCGCCTGGCAGGTGGGTCGGCGGCCTGGCTGATACGCAACGGGTCCACCTGGTCGTGACCGTCCACGGTTGGACCCGCGCCGACGTCGACCAGATATGCGAGGAGGTGATGGCGGCGGCCCGGGGCCGGGCCTTCTCCCCGATATCGGATGACGTCTTCGACGGCGAGGTGCTGTACGACCCGGTGACGGGGCGTCGCATCGTGCATTTCGGCTACGCCGACGGCATCTCCCAGCCGCGTTTCCTTGGCGTTCACGACCCGTCCGCAGCACCCGACCAGCTGCCCTTGGCCCCTGTCGGCGTCGTACTCCTCGGCTACCCGAGCGCCATTCCGAGCGTCAACTGGAACGTCCCCCAACCCGATGTCCTGGGCCGCAACGGCACCTTCAACGCGTTCCGGGTGCTGGGCCAGGACGTGGCGGGCTTCGACGACTTCCTGGCGAGGGTCGAGGGGGACCATGGCGTCGACCGGGAGCTGACGGCGGCCAAGCTGTGCGGCCGCTGGCGCAGCGGCGTGCCCTTGTCGCTGGCGCCGACCGCGGCCGAGGCCGAGGCGTTCCACGAGGACCGGCACCTGAACGAGTTCGACTACGTGGACGGTGACCCCGACGGGGTCGTCTGCCCGATCGGTGCCCACATCCGCCGCACGAACCCTCGCGGCGCCCACATCGTGCAACGGTCGTCCAACCGCAGCCGGGCCCTGATCCGGCGGGGGATCCCGTACGGCCCGAGATGGGACCCCGATGATGCCGCCACCCGCGACGCCCCCCGGGGCCTGCTCGGCAACTTCTTCTGCGCCAGCCTGGCGGCCCAGTTCGAGGCCATGCAGTACGACTGGGTCAATCTGGGGTTCCAGGACCCCCGGATCACCGGCACCAACGACCCCATGATCGGCGCCAACGATCCCGCCACGAGCACCTTCAGCTGGCCTCGCCAAGGGACCGAGCCGCTAGTGCTGCGGGGCTTCAAGCGTTTCGTGGTCACCCGGGGTGGGGCCTACACCTTCCTCCCCAGCCTCCCTGCGCTCCGCTGGATCGCCGGCCAAACGGGGTAGCCGGGTCCGCGACCGGGAGGCCGGAGTACAAACTGTCGTGTACACGACACTTTGTACTCCGGCCTACCCCCTACGGCTGGGATCGCCGTCTCGTGCAACGTCTCGTCAGCACACCTCGTGGGGCGGGCAGTCGTGGGGGTGGGACGCCTCGTCCTCCAACCCGACGACGAAGAGCCGGCCGCGGCTGTCGCGTAGCACCTCGACCGGGGCGTCGTACAGGGCCGACAGCCGCTCGGTCGTGATCACTTCCTCGGGGCGGCCGATCGTTATCCGACCCCGGGCGACGTAGATGACCTTGTCCAGCACTGGCAGGAGGGGGTTGACGTCGTGGGCGATCAGGAGCACCGCCATGTGGCGGGACGATGCCAGGTCAGCGACCAGATGTGCCACGACCGCCTGGTTGCGCAGGTCGAGGCTGGCGAGCGGCTCGTCGAGCAGGAGGATCTGCGGGTCGGAGATTATGGCTTCGGCGAGGAGGAGCCGCTGGAGTTCGCCGCCCGAGAGTGTGCCGACGGCGTGCTTGGCGAAGCCGGTGGCGCCCACGGCGGCGATCGCGGCGTCAACCCGGGCCGCCAGTTCGGCGCTGTCTCTGCGGCGCGGCAGGCCGGGACCCCATTTGTGGCCGACCAGTCCCAGCTTGACCAGTTCGGTCCCCATGAGTCGCAGCTCGGGATCGATGGGGCGGCGCTGGGGGACGTACCCGATCGCCGGGTTGCCCCGCCGCGGGGGCCGGCCGAGGACCGTGAGGTCGCCCGCCGAGGGCGGGACCAGGCCCAGCAGGACTCGGGCGAGGGTCGACTTGCCGGCCCCATTAGGTCCGAGGACGGCGACGAACTCGCCCGGCTCGATGGTGAACGATGCCCCCTCCCACACGATGCGAGGCCCATAGGACACCGCCACATCGCGTGCTTCGATCAATGGGGGCGTCGTCGCGGTGCCGACCGGCGAGCGGTGGTCCGGCCGAGGTAGCGCCAAGAGGGAAACGATACAGCCCCGGCTGCTGTCGAACCGGCGATGGCCGAGCGGCCTGCGATGGCGGCTTTGTGTTCCACGCCCAGCCGATCGGCGAGTATCCCTCCGGCCAGCTAGCCCGAAGCCCCGTGTGTTGCTCACATGTACTAATCTCAGTATGTGCGAGCAGATACCGGGTCGACGGAGCGCCGTCGAACGTTCACCGAGACGGCCCGGCGAGCTCAGATCGTGACGGCCGCCATCGAGACCATCGCCGAGTTGGGCTATGCACGGGCATCCTTCGCCCGGATCGCCAAGCGGGCCGGATTGTCGAGCACCGGGCTCATCTCCTACCACTTCGCCGGTAAGGACGAACTCATCGCCGAGGTTGTGGCGGAGGTCTACACCGCGATCAGCGGGTTCGTGTCCGCGCGGATGCGAGCACAGCGGACTGCGGCAGGGGCGTTACGGACCTATCTCGAGTCCAACGTCGAGTTCATCGACACCCACCGCACGCAGATGAAAGCGCTGTTCGACATCTTCATGAACGGCGCCGTCCACTACGACACCGCCACGGAGCAATCGGTGGTGTCGCCCATCGAGGAGATCCTGCGCCAAGGCCAGCAGAGCGGCGAGTTCCGCGACTTCGATCCCCGGGTGATGGCCTCGATCATCCAGCGCGCTGTCGACGGGCTGCCGGTGCTGATGGCATCTGCCCCCGACCTGGATGTGGACGGCTACGCCCGGGAGGTGGTGACGTTGTTCGACCTGGCCACCCGGAAGGCCGGCTGATGACCTCGGGCAAAGCCGATCTTGGTGATACGGCCGCCGCGCCCCGACGGGGCCACCGGTGACGGCGGGCATCGCCTGGTGGGCGGCGGCCCGAAGAGTTCCGATGACCGTGGCGGTGACGACGTTGACCGCGGTAGTAGGAGCCGGGCAGCTCCTCGGTGGGGGGGTTGTCTCGGCGCTGCAGGGAAACCAGGCACGGCTTCTTGATGGGCAGTGGTGGCGGCTCGTGACGCCGATGCTTGTACAACCGTCCGGTGTCGGGCAGTACGCGTTCAATCTGCTCGGCAGTGTGCTCGTCGGCGTCGCGGTGGAGCGCCAGCTCGGAGCGGGCAGGTGGCTCGCGGTTTACCTCGGTGCCGGTCTGGCAGGCGTGCTCACTTCCTACTGGTGGTTCCCGGCACAAACGTTCGGGGGATCCTCCGACGGGGTTGCCGGGCTGATCGGCGCCTTGACTGTCGGATGGTGGCTGAGACGGTCGCTGCCCCCATGGCCCAGCTACCTGTACGGCGCGTTTTTTGCTGCCTACCTGACGGTGCTCGCCGCCGCGGGTGTTATCGCCGCCACCATCGTCGGCTCGCTGACCATCGCGGCTGTGACCACCGTCGGTCGCCACGGGGCGCCAGCTTGGCTCCGTTTCTTGGTCTGCGGCCTCACAGTCGCCTGTGCGGCGGCCTTAGTGGTGCTGCGCGACGATCACGGCGTCGGCTTGGCGACCGGCATCTTGCTTGCGTTGGTTCTTGGCCGCCCTGGCCGCCCTGGC
>JAUTXM010000371.1 GCA_030838025.1 Acidimicrobiaceae bacterium | reverse complement strand
CTGTTCCCGGTGACGGTGGTCATGTTGCTGCTGGCGGCCCGGGCCGGGGCGCTGGCGCAGCGCATCGGGCCCCGCATCCCGATGACCGTCGGGCCGATAATCGTCACCGCGGGCCTGTTGTTGATGCGCCGGATCAGCCCCGGGGACCATTACGCGGCGGTCGTGTTACCGGCGGTGGTGGTGTTCGGGCTCGGGCTGGCGCTGACCGTGGCACCGCTCACCGCGACGGTGCTGGCAGCCGCCGACGAGCGTCACGCCGGGGTGGCGTCGGGGGTCAACAACGCCGTTGCCCGGGCCGCGTCGCTGCTGGCGGTGGCGCTGCTCCCGGCGTTGGCCGGGCTGACCGGGGCGGACTACAAGCACCCGCAGGCGTTCTCCCACGGTTTCCACACGGCGCTGTTGATCGCCGCGGGCGGGACGTTCGTGGGCGGGGCCATTGCGTTTTTCGGGATCCGCAACACCGCCGCGGACGGGCCTCGTGCGCTCGAGGGGCCGGCGTCCGGTTGTCCGATTGACGGCCCACCGCTCCGAGGTCAGCCCGTGGCATAGGCGGTGCTGGCCGCGGTCGGCGTTTGTGTGGCGCGGTCTTGCGTGGCGTCTGGCGCGGCGGTCTGGCGTGGCGGTCTGGTTCCATCTGAGAGCGTTCAGGTCTGGTCGAGGTCGAGATCGAGGTCGATCCACTTGTCGACGAAGGGGACCTCGTATGTCTGAAGCGTCGGGATGACGTCGTCGACGTGTTCCACGTTGACGATCAACCGGCGATTGTCCTGCTTCATGAAGCCCCCGTCTGCGGCCGCGTGGAGGAGCGCATGAAAGGGTTCCCAGTACCCATGGACGTCAAGGGTCAACATGGGCTTGTTGTGAATGCCGAGCTGAGCCCACGTTGCCATCTCGGTCAGCTCTTCGAAGGTCCCGAGACCCCCGGGCAAGGCAACGAAGGCGTCCGCCAGCTCGAACATCTTCTGCTTGCGCTCATGCATGGATGCCACTTCGACCAGCTCGGTGAGCCGCTGGTGGGCGATCTCGCTGCGGAACAGTCCCCGCGGTATGACCCCGATGACCTTGCCGCCCGCGTCAAGGGTTGCGTCGGCAACGGCAGCCATAAGCCCGATGGCGCCGCCGCCATAGATGAGCGTCAGTTCGTGCTTCGCCAGGCGTAGGCCCAGTTCCTGGGCGGCCCGCTCGAACGCTGGGTCGCGGCCGACCGAAGATCCGGCGTAGACGCAAACACTCGTGAGTCGGCGAGCGGTCAGTGCCGTCTACTGGCGGTAGTGCTCGACGACGCTGGTGTCTCGGACCTCGACGTCGTCAGGGTTGAGTCCGAACTCGCGCTTGGCCCGCCGCTGGCGAAGGAGGTCCCAGCACTGGTCAAGCGACTCTTCGAGTTGGCGGAGTCGGGTCGCGCCAGCCTCGGCGAGCGGCTCCAGCTGATGTTGGGCCCGGAGCTCGCGTTCCTCGGCCACCAGTTGGTCGATCGTGCTTCTGATCTCGTTGTCGTCCATCGGCGCCAGACTAGGGCGGGCTGAGAGGATGTCGGCGTGGGCAGCTTGGACCGGAACAAGAGACGGGGCAGACCCGGGTGATCGTGGCGCCGTCCGGGAGTGATCGTGGCGCCGTCCGGGGGTGATCGTGGCGCCGTCCGGGAGTGATCGTGGCGCCGTCGGGGAGTGATCGTGGAGCCGTCGGGGAGTGATCGTGGGGGCCACGGGGTGATCGTGCGCCCGGTCGGTCGCGAGGATGCCGAGACCGCGGGGCGGGTGGTAGTGGCCGCATTCGAGGCCGTGCCAGGCGCCCACATGAACGGCGGCTACGCCGCGGAGCTGGCCGATGTCGCGGGCCGGGCCAAGGTGTCGGAGGTGCTGGTGGCGGTCGACGGCCGCGACCTGGTGGGATGCGTCACCCTGGTCCCGGATCATCGGTCGCCGCTGGCAGAGCAGGTCGAGGAGGGCGAATGCCAGATACGGATGATGGCCGTCGCCCCCTCGTACCAAGGACGCGGAGTGGGCCAGCTCCTGCTCGACGCTTCCCTTCAGCGCGCCCGCGCTCTCGGTCGTCGAGCGGTACTCCTTCACTCGACGCCGGCCATGACGGCGGCCCACCGGCTCTACCAGCGCAACGGATTCGTGCGCGTTCCTGAGCGCGACTGGCTCCCCGAGCCCGATCTGCTGCTGATCGCCTTCCGGCTGGACCTGGCCGCTAGCGGCGCCCGAAACGCCGGATCCGCATGGTGACACTCACGGTTAACGCCACACCGATGATCATGCCGGCGAAGAAGATGCCTGCGATAACCCCGAGGCCTTTGGCGATGATGCCGGCCAGTACGACGGCAAACATGGCTGCTCCCTTGTCGTCTGCCACCGCTGTACCCGCAAGCCGCGCCAGCTACACCGGGGCTTCGAGGCGTGATTTCGTTGCACGACGGTGCCGCTACGATGGACCTCCAGCGAGACTCGATCGAGGGCATGACATGGATGTCGCCGAAGCTGGCCGCTACGCAGTCGTGATGTTGGCTCCGACGCTGCTGGTAAGCACC
>JAUTXM010000500.1 GCA_030838025.1 Acidimicrobiaceae bacterium | reverse complement strand
GGCCGATCGTCTGTTGCGTCCCGGGCTGGCCGTTGGCCGCGTTGATGGTCGTGTTGTACTCGGAGAGCCAGTCGAAGTAGGTCGAGTTGGTCACGCCGGTGTAGAAGCTGGCGATGCTCGTCCCGTCCGTGGTGGAGGTGTCGGTGACCTCAGAGGTGTATGTCCCGGTGCCGTAGAGCACCTGGGTCACCTGCACGTTGGAGATGACCTTGCCGCCGTAATAGGTGAGGTGGGCGCCCGCGGGTGCGGACGTGTGCGTCAAGCCCGCCGGAACCTTCGGCGTGACGCCGGCGGGAAGGCCCGTGGCCGGCGTGATGGGTCGCGTCGATCGAGTGGCGGGCGCGGCAGCGGTGGCGCCCGCGGAGGTGGCTGGTGCCATTCCCAGGCCCAACCCGGTACAGGCCACCGCGATGAAAACCGCGAACGGTCGGTGGCGCCGGGAAGTTAGTCGCGCGAAAACAGTCTGATCTGCCCGAACCCGCATTGTGGTGCCTCGCTCTCCTAGCCCCGACGCCACCATGGCGTTCGCCCGCTTTGGAGGTGCTACTGCGCATGCCAATCGTTGTCAAGGGTCTAAAACTGAAGGAGTCTTAAGGGATGTTTTTTGTATCCGCGCCGGACCCCCGCCGAACCCCCGCCGAACCCCCCGTCAGAAGCTGAGCGTCGACAGTTCCGGGATCCAGGCGCGAGCCCGATCGACGGCGGCGCGCCACCGATCGCGGTCCAGCTCCCCGCTCGGGTCGATGACCGCCCGAGGTTTCCACGCCTCGGCGACTTCCTCCTCGTCGGCCCAGATGCCGACCGCCATCCCGGCAAGATAGGCCGCGCCGAGCGTCGTTGCTTCGAGCACCGCTGACACCTCGATGCGACGGCGGCAGGCGTTGGCGAGCGACTGGACGAACACGGCGTTGGCGCTCATCCCGCCGTCCACCCGTAAGGCGGCAACCGGACGGCCGGCGTCGGTTTCGGCCGCCTCCAAGAGGTCGGCACCCCGGTGGGCGACCCCCTCGAGCACGGCGCGGACCACCTCGGCCCGGCCACTTCCCCGGGTGAGGCCGAGCAGCGTCCCCCGGGCGCCGAAGTCCCACGCCGGGGTACCGAGACCGAGCAGGGCGGGGACGAAGTACACCCCGCCGCTGTCCGCACATTGGGCGGCCACGTCCTCGGAGGCGGCGGAGGTGTCGATCAAGCCGAGGTCGTCACGTAGCCACTCGACCGCGGTGCCCGCCGAGAGCGTGATCGCCTCGATGCCCCAGGTCAGGTGACCTTTGCGGCGCCACGCCGCGATCGGGAAGCAGCCTCCCTCGCCTCGGTAGGCGAATGCCGGACGTTCGTCGAGGCAGACATCGAGCATGCCTCCGGTTCCGAAGGTGACCTTGGCCAGGCCCGGGCGGGTGCAGCCCTGGCCCACCAGCGAGGCCTGCTGGTCGCCCGCGATTCCGGTGATCGGGAGCGTGTCGGGCGGCGCCAGCGCACTGGCCCACCCCGCGGCACCGGGTTCGGCCGAGGAGTCGACGATCGTCGGCAACATGGTGGCCGGGATCCGCAGCACGTCGAGGATCTCGGGATCCCACCCCGACCCATCGGAGCGCACCAGGCCGGTAACACCGGCGTTGGTCGCGTCGGTGACATGGGCCGCGCCCTCGGTCAGTTGCCAGACGATCCAGGTGTCCACCGTCCCGAAGAGCAGGTCCCGGGTCCGGCTGTAGTCGTAGACGTCGAGCAGGTAGGCCAACTTGGTGGCCGAGGCGTTGGGCGCCAACCGGATGCCCTGCGCCTGGAGCATCAGGCAGGTGCCTACAGTGCGCAGGTCCTGCCAGCCGATCCCGGGGCCGATCGGTTGACCGGTCGCCCGGTCCCAGACGATGGTCGACGACCGCTGGTTGGCGATGCCGACGGCCGCGACCGCGGCCACCCCGCCTGCGGCGGCCAGCGCCTGGCGGGCCACGTCGAGGGCCGCAATGGACAGGGCCGAGGCGTCGAACTCGACGAAGCCCGGTGACGGCGTCGACGGCAGGGTCGGGCGGTGGTGGATATGGTCGACCCCTCCGTCAGGGCGCACGATGGCGGCGCGGACGCCACTGGTTCCCACGTCGATGACGAGAATGCTGATGGTCGTCCCCCTTGTTCGATCGTGCGATCTGCTTGGCGGGTCAGGCGAGGTGCTGGCGGCGCCGGAACCCCAGGTATCCGCCCAGCATGCCCAAGGCGGTGAAGACCACCAAATAGAGGACGAAGGTCACCACCTGAGTAGCCGTCAACGTGCCCTGAAGGCCGCCAACAATGCCCCGGACGACGAGGAACGAACCCGCCGGTGCGGCCACGGCCAGGGCGCCGTGGATGAGCGGCGCCTCCTGCGCCGTCCCGGCAACGCCGCCGCCGGCGAGCGGCGCCACCACGATGACCAGCAGCCCGCCGGTCACGAGAGCCAGGCTGCCCTGCTGCGCGCCGAGGTCGCGGACGATGTTCTGCTTGCCGCTCGGGTGCACCAGCGAGCTGTAGACGATCTCGAAGATGACGAACGAGACGTAGGCCAGCGCCATCCATCCGACCGTTGACCAGAAGCGCGACGCGCGGAGGCCGAAGTGCCAGGGGCGCGGCCGTGCGGTGCGGGCGGCAAGCACGAGTGCGGCGCCCACGAAGATGACGTCCTGCACGAGCGTCGCGACCTGCACGAACGCCGGTGACGAGCTGCTCGTGTGGCCGCCGGCCGCCGCGGCGACGATGCCGTAGACCACGATCAACACGAATACGACGGCCAGGCCGAGGCCCATCGCCGCGGGCCCGTACCAGGCGGGCCAGGGCGGGTACGGGCTCGCACCCTCGGGCAGCTCCGGCGGATCGGGCGGAGGCGGGTGCGGGAACGCGTAGCCGTAGCCGTACTGAGTCCCGTACTGCGGCTGGGGGCCGTAGTGCACCTGATCAGATTAAGAGGCGCGGCAGCTCGGCCAGGGTGGGGATGACGGGTATGTCGTCGCCCTTACCCGTTTCCGCGCTCCTCTGTTTCGTGGACTCCGCGCCCGCGTTTCCCGTTGGGCGACGAAGGAGGATCGCCCTCATGCCGGCAGCTTTCGCCCCGGCCACGTCGTTTTCAGGCGAATCACCTACGTGCACTGTGTCGGTCGCCGGTGCGCCGGCAGCGTTCAACGCGGCTTCGAA
>JAUTXM010000499.1 GCA_030838025.1 Acidimicrobiaceae bacterium | reverse complement strand
GACCTCGACCTGAGCGTGGCCAACCTGCCTCCCGGCACACGGCTGCGCCTGGGTTCGGCGGTCGTCGAGATCACCGATTCGTTGCATGCAGGGTGCGCCAAGTTCTCGGCTCGGTACGGTGTGGACGCCTTCCGGTTCGTCAACTCCCCCATCGGGCGAGCGTTGCGGCTGCGGGGCGTCAATACGCGGGTCATCGAAGCAGGCGTCGTGCGACGAGGCGACTCCGTAACCAAAGTGGCGGTGCCGGCGAGGGTGGGGCTGCCCGCCACCGCTGAGGTGGGGCCGCCCGCCGCCCCTGAAGCGGGGCTGCCCGCCGCCGGGGTGGCGCGTCAGCGGTCGTCATAGGCCCGCAGGGCGGGGAAGCCAACCGCACTAAGCGTCACGGCCAGCACGCAAAGGCCGCCACCGAGAACCACCGACGGGCCGACGCCGACGAGGCTGGCGGCGGCAACTGCATCGGCGTTCCCAGTAGTGGGCCAGCGGTGTAGCTGACCAACTCGACCGAAGCCAGCCTGCCCCGGAGCGAGTCAGGAATGGTCCGGTTCCAGAGCGTGATCCGGAACACGCCGCTCAACATGTCGGCGGCGCCTGCCACAACCAATCCCGTGACGGCCAGCCACAATGTGCTGGCGGCACCAAACACGACAATCCCGCAGCCCCAGGCCGCGGCCGCGGCCGCGAGCACGATGGCTCGGCCGAGACGGTGGATCCGTATCGTCCAACCGCTGAGGAACGAGACTCCTCGGTTGATTGTCAGCAGGCGAAAGTCACGATGGCGCCGGAGTGGTCCGAGGTCGAGCGCCAACGAGCGCCACCCGAACCGGTTGGCGCCCTCGTCGGCAGTTGATGGGGGCGGCTCGGACGGCGGCGCCGGCGGCGCCGGCGGCGCCAAGCGTCCATCCGGCTCGACCATGTGGCGCAGGGTACGAACGAGCGAGGCCCCGAACGAACGCGTTCATTGCGCGAAGCCGCGCCCGATTAGTCGCCTTCGAACTCGTCCAAGCCTTTGTCGTCGACGATGCGAACCAGGAGGAGGCCCACCGCCAGGCCGAGCACGACGCCGGTCTCCACGCCGAGTTCGATCTGGGATCGTCGGAAAACATCGCCGGGCAGGTCGCCCCCAAGGGTCAGCCGAGCCCCAATCGTCAGGATGTGCCGGATGGCCGAGATGATGCCGATGATGAGGAATGGTTTCAGTTGGAACCCGCTGTGCTCGAAATGCGCCATCACGGTCTGAATCAGCTCGGCGACGATGATTACGAACAGGACCCCGTTGATCCCGTCGATGACCTGGCCGGAGAAGGTGGCGCCGCCTTCGACCATCAGGCGGGCGGTGTGAGCCAGCACCAGGACCGCGAGCGCCAGCAACAAGATCGCGACGGCGTAATGAATCAGGTCTTCACAGAGTCCCAAAAGGGCCCGCAGATGGAACTGGCGCCGGCGGCCCACGTGTTCGCTGGGCGACTGTTTCGACGCGGATTTGTTGCGCGAGTCGGTTCCGCCTGGCCCGGCCATGGCGGGGGAGGCTAGCCCGCCCGGACATCGCTTGGCGGCCGCTCGCTTCGATCGGCCAGTGATCGGGCATGGGCCGGCAGCCCCTGCGCCACCGCGGGTGGCGGGACATCGGGAACCGCCAGACGCTCTTCCGTCGCCTCACTCGGCTCCACGGGCGGCACGCCGTCCTCCGTCGCCAGGAACTCTTTCCCGGCCCGGCACACCTGGCGCCACTCGCACCGACGGCACCATCCGCCGGGCGTGGCGGGCCAAGTGCCTTCGCCGAGGCGACGAGCGGTCGCACTCAGATCGGAGCGGGCATACCCCACCCGCTCGGCGCTCCAGTGGAATTCCGCCAGATGGAACGAGCCGTCGGCGTTGAGGTAGCAGTAGGTCGTCCGCAATGCCGACGGGTCGACTGACCATACGTCGACCGCCGCGACGGCATAGGTGTCCAACTGCACGGTGGCGCCCCGGTCACCGTCCTCCGGCGGTCGGCCGGTCTTGAAGTCGACCACATCGATCAGGCCATCGCGTTGATACAGGGCGTCGATCCGGCCACGAATCACGCGACCCCCGAGGGCGAGAACGAACGGGGCTTCGATCCGGCCTGGCTCCAAGTCGCCATAGGGACTGGCGAGGAAAGCCGACCGGAATCCGGTCAGCGCACGATCAGGTGACCTATCCGCGGCAGCGCCATCGCCGCCATGAGGCGGCGCGGCACCGAAGTCGCTGGCAGAGCCGGGATCGACTTGGTCGGTTGGTGCCGTTGCTGGCACTGCAGCTACCACCTCCAACGCTCCGAACAGGCTCGAATGGGTGCCCGCGAGCTGCTCGATCCAGCGGTGGACGGCCACACCCAGTTGGGCGGCAGCCGATGCCCGCCGGGGCAGGGGGCGAACCGCGAGCCAGTAGTACTGGCGGGGGCAACGCCGAAAGCTGACAAGGTGGGTGACCGAGACCGCGCCGGACATTGCCGATGCCGATGCCGCTGGCGCCGCTGGCGCCGATAGCGCTGCGTGCGCCGATAGCGCTGCGTGCGCCGATTGGGGGAACGCTGGCACCAGGTCGTCGAACAGCGTTTGTTGCGACGCCACCGACTCCGCCGGCATCCCCGCG
>JAUTXM010000490.1 GCA_030838025.1 Acidimicrobiaceae bacterium | reverse complement strand
TTAGCGCCATTTCAGAATGACCTTCACACACCCGGGCGCGCGGTGTTTCTAGGCGATCCACTTTGCGATTGAGCCGGCCGGAACAGTTCCGGTCTGGACGAAGTTTCCACCGACCCATACGCCGGCGCTGCCGGCTGGTAGCAGGCTGTACCCGTAGGCCGGTCCGAAGCTCGCGAAGTCCGCGTGACCGAGCAGGCCGCCGGACCCGAGGCCGGCCCATGTTGACGTCGAAGGGTTGTACGCGGCGATGCCGGCGTGCTTCTGTCGGCCGGCAATCGTGAAGGTGCCAGTCGCGTAGACCAACCCGCCGTTGATCGTCACGGCCGACACCGTGTTGTCCGTTCCGGTGCCGAGTGCGGCCCATGACTGGTCGGTGCTGGCGTGCCATACAGCGACGTGCGCGGCCGGCACGCCTGCGACACCCGGGCGCGTGCCGGCGCGAGAGAAGGTGCCGCCGGCGTAGAGGTCTCCGGCGGCGGAGACCAGGAGAGTTTGGATCTGGCCGTTGCTACCGCCGCTTACGGGGTAGCGCGCCAGGCCAGAACCGGTGGCCTGGGCGTCGAATTTGATCAGGCCCCAAACGGTCTCACTCTGGCCGTTGACCGTGATAGTGGTGTAGTCGCCGCCAACGTAGAGGTAGCGCGCGCCATCGGTTGCCAAGGCGTAGATGTTGCCGTTGGTGAAGGCGGGGTCGCCGGGTAGCGGTGCCCAGCTCGACGCGACCGGGTCCCACGCTGCAATTCCACTTGCCGGTTGGCCACCGGCCGAGCTGAACGATCCCGCCGCAAACAGCGTTCCGCCGACGACGGCCAGCGCATTGATGCGCCCGCCGGCGACACCGGAGCCAAGCGCGAACCAGTTGGTGCCGTCCCACCGGGCGATGTTGCCGGCCGGGGTCGGGCCGGCGTGATCGAACTGGCCCGCGACGTAGAGCTGTCCGCCCAAGACGACCATGGCATGCGCGACCCCACCGCCTTGGACGCCGCCGATACCCAGGCCGGAACTCAGCGGTCGCCACGCGGTGCCGGTCCAATGGGCGATGCCGTTGGCCCGCACAGCGCCGACCTGGTTGAACTGCCCCGCTGCCCAGACGCCGTTGGCGGTGCCGTCGGAGGCCAAGGCGTTGACCGAGCCCGGGTTGGCGTTGAGGAGCTGAGCACCCTGCCCGAGCCCCTCCCAAGTGGTGCCCCACAGCGCGATGGCCGCCAGTTGAAACTTGTCGTCGTTGGTGTTGGCGAACGCGCCCGCAACCACGACCCGGGACCCGAACACGGCGAGCGCGTCCCCGGTTCCGGCCAGCCCACCGCCGGCCTGTGTCCAGGTCGTGCCGCTGCGCATTGCGAAGTTCGTGGCGCTCGCCCCACCGGCGGTCGTGAATGACCCCGTTGCGTACAGCTTGCCGGAGCGCACGGCCAGCCCGTTGACGTCCACCGTCGCGCCGCCGGCGGTGATGTCGCCGACCCCGCTCCAGACCGTCCCGGACAGTTGGGCGATCCCGCTGGCCGGGGTGCCGTTCGCCCCGTCGAAGCGGCCACCGGCATAGACGGCGGTGGTGGCCGGATCGACGGCTAGCGACTCGACGACTCCCGCGCTGCCGCCACCGAATCTGGTTAGCCCGCTGCCGTATGTCACCCAGCCCGCCGCTTGCGTCCAGCTGGCGAAGCTGCTGGTCAGGATGCCGCCGGCCCCGCCGAAGGACCCGCCGACGTAGAGCTTCCCGTTGGCCCACATCAGGGCCCGCGCGTCGCCCGGAGTCTTGTTCGGCCCGCAGCTCATGCAGTTCTGCACCCCCACGCCGAGGGCCGCGAACCCGGTCCCGGGCGTGTAGGACGCGATGCTGTTGACGGCGGTCGACCCGGCCGTGTCGAACTGGCCCCCGACGTACACCGAGGTGCCGTCGGTCGTCAACGACTCGACTCGCTCGCCGATCGCCTCGCCACCGGTGGTGGAAACTCCACCGACGTCTGTCCACGCGTGGCCGTTCCACGCGGCCAGGTGGTTGGCCGGCAGTCCGCCCGCCGTGGTGAAGTCTCCGCCGGCGTACACCGTGCCGCCGAGCACCGTCAGCGCGTAGACGTTGCCGTTCAGGCCGGCGGCGAGCGGCACCCATTTGGTACCCGTCCACTCCGCGACGTGCGAGTACGTCCCGGTCGGTTGTCCGCCGAACGTCGTGAAGGATCCACCGACGTAGATCTTCGAGCCAGACACGGCCACCGCCAGCACGTCGCCGCCCGCGCCCTGCAGTCCGAAGCTAGTGCTCCATGAACCGGCGATCGTCGAGGCGGATGCCGATGGCGAGATACCGACGAATGTGGCCGCCGCGAGCAGTCCGATCACGAGGGCGGCCAGCCAGCGAGCCGGAAGACGGCGAAGCGTGGCTGGGGAGGACGAATGGACAAGTGTCATTTGGGTGCCTTTCCGCGGGCGCAAAGGCCCCCGCGCGCACCTCAACGTGAGGCCACCATACCGTGTCTGGAAGCCAAGTGAGAATTGAGGCCCTGGCCGGGTCGCTTTTAGCGTTCATGGCAACGGTGGCGGGGGCAGCCGATGTCTCGGAGCATTTCCGCGATCGTTTGCAGCGACGCAACCGGCGCTAACTGAGGCGTCTTCCTTGCGCGACCACGCCGAACGTCGACGTCAGGCCGAGCGCGTTGCCAGCGCGTTGCGCCACCCGGGAGACGGCCGACCAGTAGGGCAGCACGTCGACGGTCGCAAATGACGTCGACAGCTGCTGGGCAATTGCCTGCTCGTCGCAACCCTGTCGCAAGACGTGGTACTCGACCATGTCGCGCGGATTTCTCGTGTCCATGTGTCCTAACTTGCGGCGGACGATGCTCTTGATGCCGGCGATGCGATCGCCCCGTCCGAGTCGCCAGAGGTAGTAGGCGCCACGGTCGGCGGCCAGGTTCAGCCGGGACTGGCGTGGGTACCAGAGCGGATCTTGAAAGGAGACGAACGAGCCCCCTGCGTCGATCAGGGAGACCCACTTGCCAATCGCATCGAGGTAATCGGGAATGTGGTGCAGCACTGAGATACACAGCACGAGATCGAATCGCTGAGCGGCGATCAGATCCGAGTTCCCGGCCGGGTCGAAAATCACCCGAGCCGCGGGATTGTGCGCGTACCGCCGTTGGAGCAGCCCAGCGCTGGCCCGACTCATCTCAGTCAATGTGACTTCGGCACCGGCTGCCAGTGCGTGATCGGTGAAGGTGCCATGGCCCGCGCCGATTTCCAGAACCCGGGCGCGGCCCTTGGTCTCGAGAATGTCGATGACCTCGGCACGGATCGTATTCACCATCCATTCGTTTAACTGGCGATGGATGAGATGCGGCGAGCCGACCACGTAGTCGTGATCGTCCGGGTGCCCGATGTCCTGCAGGTTTTCGATGGCCGCATCGTCCTTCAGTGACTTTGCGGCCACGTGTCTGCTCCCGAAGTGTCCGGATGTGGGGATTCGGCCAGCGACCGAACACCTACTAGATCACACTGTCGATCTACCCCGCCATTGATCGCTGACACGGCATCCCCTGCGCCGAGATACGTTCGTCCGGCAATCGTGGATCTGCTCCGGCTACCTGCGCCGGGCGATCTTGCTGCCGAGCCAGACCAGCGGGTCGTACTTGCGGTCGACGACGCGCTCCTTCATCGGTATCAGCGCGTTGTCGGTGATCTTGATGTGCTCCGGGCAGACCTCGGTGCAGCACTTGGTGATGTTGCAGAGGCCGAGGCCATGGTCCTCTTGCGCCGCGTCCTTGCGGTCCAGCGCGTCGAGCGGGTGCATGTCCAGCTCGGCGACCCGCATCAGGAAGCGGGGCCCGGCATAGGCGGCCTTGTTGTCCTCGTGATCGCGGATGACGTGGCAGACGTCCTGGCACAGGAAGCACTCGATGCACTTGCGGAACTCCTGCGAGCGCTCGACGTCCTGCTGCGCCATGCGGTACTCGCCTGGGCCGATGCCGGCAGGCGGTGCGAAGGCCGGGATCTCCCGCGCCTTCTCGTAGTTGTAGGAAACGTCGGTGACCAGGTCCTTCATGACGGGGAAGGTCCGCAGCGGCGTCACCGTGATCGTCTCGTCCTCGGCAAAGATCGACATTCGAGTCATGCACATGAGGCGTGGGCGACCATTGATCTCGGCACTGCAGGAACCGCACTTGCCTGCCTTGCAGTTCCACCGCACCGCCAGGTCGCCCGCCTGGGTGGCCTGCAGCCGGTGAATGATGTCGAGCACCACCTCGCCCTCGATCACCTCGACGGTGTAGTCGACGAGATCTCCGGCTTCCGCGTCGCCGCGCCAGATCCGGAAGTGCGCCTGATAGCCCTCCGCTTGTGCCGGCTCGCTCATTGGTCTACCTTCGGGGTCCCCGCGAAAGCGCGAAGCGGTTTCGTGGGGTGTCTCATGCGTCGACCTCCTGCGCGCCGCGGACCTCCGTGAGCTCTTCCTCGGTGTAGTACTTGGCCAGCTCGTCGGGGTCGAAGAGCGCCAGCAGGTCGGGGCGCATCGGTGGCATCGGCTGCTCGACGACCTTGACGTCCCCGCCGGACAGCGACGAGACAAGGTTCACCTTTCGCCACTCGGCAGACATGGTCGGGAAGTCGTCGCGGGTATGCCCGCCGCGAGACTCCTCACGCATCAATGCCGAGCGCGCGACACACTCGGCGACCGAGAGCATGTTGCGCAGGTCAAGCGCGACGTGCCAGCCCGGGTTGAACTGCCGCGCGCCAGGCACCCCGATGTGCTCAGCGCGCTCCTTGAGCTTGTCGAGCCGATCGAGCGCGTCGGCCATCTCGCTGCGCTTGCGAACCAGGCCGACGAGATCGTTGATGATCTGCTGCAGTTCTTGGTGCAACTCATAGGCGTTCTCGCCGTCGGGCTGTTGGAGCGGCGCCAACGCGGTGGTGGCACAGGACTCGAGCTGCGCGTCGGTGATGGCCGGGTAGTGGCCGCCTAGTGCCTTGACGTAGGCAGCGGCCCCCTCGCCGGAACGCTTGCCGAACACCAGCAGGTCAGATAGTGAGTTGCCGCCGAGGCGGTTCGAACCGTGCATGCCGCCGGCAACCTCTCCGGAGGCGAACAGCCCCGGCACGTGGGCGGCGGCCGCCGTGTCCGGCTCGACCTCGATCCCGCCCATCACGTAATGGCAGGTCGGCCCGACCTCCATCGCCTC
>JAUTXM010000365.1 GCA_030838025.1 Acidimicrobiaceae bacterium | reverse complement strand
ATCCTCGACGTGGGCCTGCCCGGGGCGATCGACGGGCTGGAGGTCTGCCGTCGAGTACGGTCCCGGCTGCCCCTGCCGGTCCTGATGCTGACCGCCCGCGACGGCGAGATTGACCGCATCTTGGGGCTCGAGCTGGGCGCCGACGACTACGTGACCAAGCCCTTCTCGCCCCGGGAGCTCGTCGCCCGCGTCCGGGCCATCCTGCGGCGCACCGACGGGCCTCGTGAGGCGCCCGGGGTCGTCCTCGTCGGGCCGGTCGAGGTCGACAGCGCCCGGCGGGAAGCTCGAGTCGCAGGTGAGGTGATCCCGCTGGCCGCCCGGGAGTTCGAGCTGCTGCAGTTCCTGGCTACCAACGCGGGACTGGCCCTGTCGCGCCAACAGTTGCTCGACGGAGTGTGGGGCGCCGGATGGTACGGCGACGAGCGGACGGTGGATGTCCACGTCCGCCAGCTCCGGAAGAAGCTGGGGCCATCCCTTCCCCTGGCGACGGTCTGGGGCGTCGGGTACCGGTTGGGCTGAGAGCGAGATCCACGGTGCAGCGCCGGCTCAGGGCCACCATCATCAGCGTCGTCGTCGGCGCCATCTTCCTCACCGGCGTCGTCACCTTCGTCCTTGCGGCCCACGCGGCGCGGACCAGGACACGGAGTGCGCTGGCCATCCAGGCGACCGACGTGGCCCGGGCCATCAAGTCGGAGATCGACGGTGGGCGATCGCCGGTCATGATGCTGCGGATCCTGCGAGCCCCGTTCAAGGACGAGAACGGTGTGGTTCTCATCGTCGCACCGGGGGGCCAACTGGTAGACATCGACCAGCCCCGCAAGGCCGCGGTGCTGCCCGCGGGGCTGCACGCCGCCGATCTCCGCAGCGATCAGCTCCTCCAGGGGCAGGTCGTCTCGGGTCTAAAGCGCTCGACGGTATTCGCCGCCGCCCCGTACCAGGCGACGTTCAGGTTGCCCAACGGCACCCCGACGCTCACCCAGGTGGTGGTGCTCACCCGCCGTCCCGACACCGGACTCCGACAAGCCTTGCCCTGGTTCCTCCTCTCGGCTGCCATCGTGTTGGCGGTGGCGGCATTGGTCGGCGACCGTCTCGGGCGGCGGATCAGCCGCCCGCTCCGCGACGCCGAAGCCGTTACCAGCAGGATCGCGGCGGGCGACCTGTCGGCTCAGGTGCCGCTTCCCCAACGGGGTTTCCCGGAGCTGGCGTCGCTGGCCCAGTCGATCAACACCATGGCCGGGACCTTGGCGCGCTCGAAGGGATTGGAGCGGCAGTTCCTCCTCTCGGTGTCCCACGACCTGCGGACGCCGCTGACGTCGATCCGGGGCTTCGCCGAGGCCATCGCGGACGGTGCGGCTCCCGACAACGCCCGCGCCGCCGAGGTGATCGCGGCTGAGGCCCGCCGGCTCGAACGGCTGGTCAAGGACCTGCTCGACCTGGCGAAGTTCGATGCTCGCCGCTTCGGCCTCGATGTCCGGCAGGTCAACCTGGCCGAGCTGATCGCCGACACCGGCGAGGGCTTTCGGCCCGCGGCCGAGGAACTGGCCCTTCGCCTCGACCTGGAGCTCGGCCCGCCCGGCGCCATCATGGCCAGCGCCGACCCCGAACGGCTGGCCCAGGTGGTGGCCAACCTCATGGAGAACGCCCTGAAGTACGCCCGTACCCGGGTGGCGGTCGGCGTGGCATCGTCCGAGCAGGGCGCGGTCATCTGGGTCGACGACGACGGACCCGGCATCGCAGCCGAGGATCTGCCGCGGGTATTCGACCGCCTCTTCATGTCGTCGCGTTATCCGGCGCGACAGGTAGGGACGGGCCTGGGCCTGGCAATCGTGGCCGAGCTGGTGACTGCAATGGGTGGTTCGGTCTGGGCCGAGTCGCCGACGGGCACCGCCGGGGGAACCCGGATGGTGGTGAACCTGCCCAGCTGGATCAGGTTTACGGCACCGACGACGTCGGCGGTTTCACCGTCGTAGTGGTGCTCGGCGGCGGCACGAAGATCGTGCAGTCGGGGACGGTGAGCGAAAATGAGTTGAGGGCGTTGATGCTCGCCGACAGGCCGACCGGGCCGAACGACATGCACGCCAGGGTCAAGATGATGCGCCCTGCGGCGTCAGTCGTCCCCGGGTTGGTCCCGTCCAGTACGACGGTCCCCGCCGCAAAGGCGAAGACGTTGGCACCGGGAAGCGGGGCTCCCCTGACGACGCCGTCGGACCCGACGGTTTGCTGGGTGGCCAGGATGACGAGGCTCGAGACCTGGCCCACCAGCGGTGGGCTGGGTGCGAGGGTCGCGGTGAGATTCTGGCCGCTGAACGCCATCAGCGTGAGATTCACGTTCTGATTGTCCTTGGCCCCGAGCAGGAGGATCTGCGGGGTGGTCATCGACAGGTCGGGGGCCCGCCAGGCCCGGACCCGGTAACGCCCGCCTCGGATCCCCGGCAGCTTCCACGTGCCATCGGGTGCCGCCGGCAGAATCTTGCCGCCCACGGAATCGCCGACCAGGCGCTCGACCAGGACCATCGCTCCAGGCGCCGGTCCCGCCGGCCCGATGACGATCCCCGACAGCGACGCCGCCCCCGGGGTGAGAACGACCGTGGTCGGGGGGGTGCTTCCGAGCGGCGCCAGGCTGACCTTGCTCAAGTCGGTGGTCACCGTCGTGGTGCTGCCGGTCGCGTCGTGCACCGTGGACGGCGGGACCGGGATGTGTAGGTCGGCGATTCCGGTGCAGCCGGACAGGAGCACCAGCACTCCGACGACCAGCGCAGTCCGCCGCCGCCACCACTGCCGCCAGAATCGGTCGCTCATGAGTCAGACGCGAACGACGGGAGCGACTCGACGCGGCCCGTCGTGCTGCCACCGTCCCACGCGATCGAGGCCGGGGCTGGAGGGACCACGTCGCGACCCACGTAGGCCAGCGCCACCGCACCACCGTGGGGATGCGCCGCCACGCTGGTCAGGGTTCCCGACGTTTTCGTGCCGATGGTGACGGACGCGCCCGGCGGGGCCAACTGGTCGAGGACCAAGCGGCGGAGGTGCCGGGGGACGTTGCCCCCGCGTGAGTCGATCCGGGCGACCAACTCCTGGCCGGTGTAGCACCCCTTCGTGAAGCTGACGGTGCGCGCCACCAGTCCGGTCTCGGCCGGAATTGTCTTTTCGGTGAGCTCGGCACCCATCCGCGGGACGCCCGCTTCGATGCGCGCCACCTCGAAGGCGCCGACGCTGACCATCGTTGCGCCCCCGGGAAGCACCGGGTCGGTGCCCAGCAGGTCGATCCCGGGAAAGTCCGGCCAGCCGGCGTCGAGCGCCAAGCCGTCTGCCCGATTCAGCGTCAGGGCGGCCACCCCGGGTCCCCGGAGGGCCAGGCAGCGCCACGGGACGGCGACGATCTCGGCCTTGGTCCGCAGCTTGAAGCGGTTGAGCCGGGCGATCAGGCGTTCGCCCCAGCCGCTGTCGGTGTCGAGCAGGATCTCGTCGTCTGCCAGGCGCGTGACCCGGCACAACGCCTCGACCTTTCCCTGCGGTTGGAGCACCCAGGTCCAAGCCGAGGCACCAACGTCGAGGGCGGCGACGTCCTGGCTGATCTGGCCCTGCAGGAAGCTCACCGCAGCGGGGCCCCGAACCGAGGTCACGTCGCGGTCGACCCAGGTGGCGCCGACACCCTCACGCAGCAACCGGTACTCGACATCGAGGTCCGCCATGGTGCCAGTCTGCCCGTTCATGGTCCTACCGGGGCGACGCCCGGTCGCGGCCCAACCGTCGGAGCCGCCGCTGGTCCCGCCCCCGGCGATCCGGACGCCACTCCCCCCGCCACCGCAGAAGCCATGGACCCCGACGGCCCCAGCGCCCCTTCCGCATCCAACGATCCCGCAGCCACACCTCCCGCAGCTCCCGCAGCTCCCGCAGCTCCCGCAGTCGGCGCCGGCGCCGGCGAGCCTTCGCGAGCCTGGTGGGCCCGCCGGGCGGCGGTGATGCGCCGGGCGCCGGGCACCGCGGCGAGCAGCGCCGCCGCCTTGTTCCGGCACTCCAGGTCCTCCTGGGCGGGGTCGCTATCCGCGACGATCCCCGCACCCGCGGTCACGCTGGCCCGGCCATCGGGGCCCACCAGCATGGTGCGGATGGCGATGGCGGTGTCCAGGTTGCCGGAGAAGTCCAGGTACCCCACGATCCCCGCATAGGCCCCGCGCTTGGCCGGCTCCAGGTCATCGATGATCTCCATGGCCCGCACCTTGGGCGCACCCGACACGGTCCCCGCCGGGAGGGTGGCCCGCAGCACGTCGATCGGTCCGAGACCGGGGCGCAGCGCCCCCGACACCTGTGAGGTCAGGTGCATGACGTGGCTGTATCGCTCGAGGGTCAACAGCTCGTCGACCTGTTCGGTCCCGAAACGCACCACCCGGCCCACGTCGTTGCGGGCCAAGTCGACCAGCATGATGTGCTCCGCGATCTCCTTCGGGTGCTCGCTCAGCTCCGCCGCCATCCGCCGGTCCTCCTCCTCGGTCCGCCCCCGGCGCCGTGTTCCGGCAATGGGCCGGGAGATGACCCGCCCGTCGAGCAACTGCACCATGGGCTCAGGGGAAGATCCGATCACGTCGAGTTCCTCGTGGCGGAGAAAGTACATGTACGGGCTGGGGTTGACCTGGCGAAGCGCCCGGTACAGGTCGAAGGACTCGGCCTCGAGGTCCAGGTCGAAGCGCTGGGCCAGGACCACCTGGAACACGTCGCCCGCCAGGATGTGCTCCCTTGCCACCTCGACCGCATCGGCATACTGCCCGGCCGAAGTACGACGGCGGACCACGGGGAGGTCGTCCTCGCGGACGGGAGGCTCCACCAGCACCTCGTCCAGGGACCTGGTCCCGTCCTCGGCCATCTGCTCCAGGCGGCTCACGGCTTCGTCGTAACGGCGGTCGAGGTCGGTCGCACCGGGCGGCAGCGGCACGCTGTCGATGAGCGTGACCCGCTGGCGCCAGTGGTCGTAGGCCGCCAGCTGGCCGATCACCGAGACGACGGCGTCGGGATGTCCCAGCTCGTCGGGCGCAACGTTCGGCAGCCGCTCGATCTCGCGCACCACGTCGTAGCCGAGGTAGCCGACCATCCCGCCGTGCAGCGGCGGCAACCCGGCCAGGGCCGCCAACGCGCTTGGGGGCGGGGAACGGTAGGCCGCCAGCACCGCCTCGACGGCGGCCAGGATCCCTCGGTCACGGGGGATGCCGTCAGGCAGCACGCCCGTGACCTCGAGCGAGTTGCCCCGGGCCACGATCGTGGCGGTTGGCCGGCGGCCGATAAACGACCAACGTCCCCACCGCTCACCGTGCTCGACGGATTCGAGGAGAAAGCCCGGCTCGTCGCCGACCACCCGGCTGAAGGCGGCCACCGGGGTGGTCAGGTCCGCCAGCACTTCCCGCCAGACCGGAACCACTGAGTACTGCTCACCCAGGGCCCGGAACTCCTCCCGGGTCGGCCGGATCACGGCGTGGCGCTGCCCGCACCGAACGGGCGGAAGAAGCAGGTACGGGCGCCCGTATGGCACGCCCCACCGCCCTCCTGTTCCACGACGAGCAAGAGGGTGTCGCCGTCGCAGTCGTAATATGCCTCGCGGACCCATTGACGGTCCCCGGACGTCTCACCCTTGCACCAGTACTCCTGGCGGCTTCGGCTCCAGAACCACGTGCGGCCGGTGCTGAGCGTGCGGCGCAGGGCGTCGAGGTTCATCCACGCCATCATCAGCACGGCACCCGTTGCCTGCTCCTGCACGATGGCCGGGACCAAGCCCTCGGCGTTGAAGCGGACCTGGGCCAGGTCGTCCTCGTCGACTTCGATGGGCGTGGCGACGGGCAGGACCGACATGCCCGGCATGCTACGGGCTGGCGGCCTCGGGCGGCCCCGGGCGCTCCGAGCGGAGCTACAGGTACAAGCCCGTGCTGCCGTCCATCCGCTCCGCTGCCACGGCGTGGATATCCCGCTCGCGGAGGATGAGGTAGTCGTCGCCTTTGACCTCGACCTCGAAGCGGTCCTCGGGATTGAAAAGCACCCGGTCGCCCGGCTTGATCATACGGACGTTGGGACCCACTGCCATCACCTCGGCCCAGGCCAGGCGTTTGGCCATTTCGGCGGTCGCCGGGATCAAGATGCCCGATCGGGACCGCCGCTCGCCCTCACTGGTCGGCAGTTGGACCAGCACACGATCGGCCAACATCTGGATCGCGAGCTTTGCGTCGGGGTCCATCACCTGCACGGTAGCGGCGCCCTCATCCGTGCGGGCGCAGGAAGCCAGGAATGCCTCGAGCTACCCCCGGACCGATCCGGTGTGCTTGCTCTGGTCGGAGTTCTGCAGGCCGCAGATGACAGTGCGGGTCCCGTTGTCCCACGACGACTGCTTGGGCGTAACCCAGATGAAGCGCAGGCCGCTACCCGAGTTGGAACCGAGGTACTGGTCGGCAAAGTCCGAGCACTTCGGCTCCGCTTGGGCACGGAAGCCATCGGCACCGGGGAAACTCCCCGGATCATCGGCCGCGAAGCGTCCGGTCACCTCGGCGTCGTGCGCCTTGGTGCAGTCGACCCGGTCGACCTGGAAACTGAAAATGCTGCTGCTGCTGATTCGGTTGAAACAGTCCCCCGTCTCCAGGCTGGTGTACGTGGTGTGCTTGCTCGCCGCCACACCGAGGGCCACTAGGCCGCCGATGGCGAGCACGGTGACCACCAGGTTGACGATCCCCAGGACCTGGCCCGCCACCGCGGAGCTGCGCCCCGACTTGGCACCACCCGAGCGGTCGATGGCCTTCTTGGCCTTGACACCCGTGATGATGGCCGCGATGGCCGCGATCCCCGGGCAGATCACAAACGACAAGATCCCGAGGACCAGCGACCATGTGGAGAGGGGCTCGGTCTGCGGTGCGCCGCCGTAGCCGTACGCCGGGCCCGGCGGGGGCTGCCAGCCGGAACCACCGGGAGGTGGCGGGGGCGGAGGCGGCGGCCATGCGCCGCTACCGGGCGGCGGAGGCGGCGGTGGCGGAGGCGGGGGCGGCGGCCAACCGGCATCGGCACCGGTTCCGGGACGGTTGTGAATCGACGGGGGCGTGGCGGGGCGGTCGGGGGGCGCCCAACCTCCTTGGTCACTCATGG
>JAUTXM010000488.1 GCA_030838025.1 Acidimicrobiaceae bacterium | reverse complement strand
CCCCAGTGCGCGCCAACAACCTTGTCCCTCAGGTTTAGGCAACACCGAGCTGTTCGGCGACGGTTCGAGCCAGGAGGGCCTGATCCGAGTCGTCGATGCCCGCGAGTTCCAGAACGACTGACTGGCCGGCGGCGCCGAGCCGTTGGGCGACGGCGGCCCGTACCGGCCCTAGGTGCCGTGCCGAGTGGCAGTTCTGCCGGCTTTGTCAGTTCTCCCGGACCTGGGACGGCAAAACTGCCAGAGTCCGCCAAACTGCCAGTGCGCGCCGACAACTTTGTCGGGGACCCTCAGATTTAGGCGACGCCGAGCTGTTCGGCGACGGTTCGAGCCAGGAGGGCCTGGGCCGAGTCGTCGATGCCCGCCAGTTCGAGAACGACTGTCTGGCTGGCGGCGCCGAGGAAGACCAAGGTGCGGCCACCGGCGAGCGTCGCCGTCGAAGCGCCGGGAACACCAGGAAACGGTGTCGTCCCGCCCGGCGGCGCCCAAGTCTGGTGTTCCGGGTAGAGCTGGTAGAAGAGCGCCGCGGAACGGCCGCCGCTCGACCAGCGCCGGCCCATCCCGAATGGCTCTTCGATGATCTTGCTCTTGGTCGTGTGCGGCACGCCCGCGTGATCCCGAGCCCGGATGGGCAGGAGGGCCGCTGGATCCGTGAGGCCACGCTCGCGCCACCCAGGGCGGCCGAGCATGCCCGGCACGTACGGGGTGCCGTACTCCGGCGCGCCAGCGGCAGCACTGCTCCCGGCGCTCTGGGCGGCCCCGGCGGCCCCGGCGGCTTGGCTCGAGTCGGTGGATGGCGCTCCGCTCGATTGCGTCATGCGCGCCCCGGCATCGCCCAGGACATCGCTGGCTCGGCTGGTCGCCTGGCCAGCCAGCTTCTTGGCTTGATCAGCCGCGTCCTTGGCTTGCTCGGCCAGCTTCTTTGCTCGATCGAGAAATCCCACGGTCAAACGCTACCCAACCGCACGGTGGTCGTGCTTCTTTGATGGACTACGTCGGAAGGGACGTCAACCAGTGGGACGAGACGCCCGAGGAGTTGGGCGCCACATGGGCGTCAGCGGTGGAGAGCGGCGACGTCGCCGCCCCGCCTGCGGCCCGACCGAGACCGAAGACCTGGATGGTCGACCCGGTGGCAATGGGCGTCGGGTCGCCGGACACGAGGGGTCCGCCCGAGAGCGCGGTCACGTTATAGACGTTCCAGATTCGCCCGGCCAGGTGGTCGGCGACGATCGCGACCAGGTCACCCGTCGGCAAGGTCTCCCAGACCTCCGGAACCGAGATGCCAATGCCGTATGGCGTGCCGTCAGTGAGCACCACTGCCAGATTCCCGATGGGCTTGGGGGCACCGGTGGCCCCTGCGCTTTGGTCGTACTCGTTCCAGATCCGGTTGTTCAGGTGGTCAGCGACGTATTCGACCAGGTTGCCATTCGTCGCCGGGTCGCTGCTGGTTGCGTACACATGCACGACCCCAGGCGGGTTGACATAGGTCGCGATGGGATTGCCGCCGATCGGCGGCGCAGGGGGCGCGGCCGCCGTCGTGTCGTAGGCGTTCCACACCAGGCCGCCCACGTGGTCCGCGACATACTCGACCAGGTGGTTGTTCCCCGCGGCGCGCGTGTACACGTGCGGGGTGCCACTGATGACCAGCGCATTTGGAGCGCCCGCGATCGTCGTGCCTCCGCCGGCGGTCGCGGTGAGGTCGTAGAAGTTCCACGGATGGCCCGACGCATTGTCGTGGTCGATCTCGACCAGGTTCCCGCCGGTCGTCACGCCGTACACATGCAGGAAGCCTCCGGCGAAATGCGGATCGAGGGCGCCGGTGACATGCGGTGAGCCGGCGGGCGCCACCGCGTTGATGTTGGTGGTCGTCCACGTCCCGGACGCGCCGTCGTTGCGGTATTCCACCAGGTCCCCGGCTGGTGTCAGGGCGAACACGACGAGTGCCGTGCCGTCGAACATCGCCTCAGGCGCTGATCCGATCACCGGTGCGCCCGACGTAGCTGCGGTTAGGTCGGCGGGGGCGGCCCAGGAGGATGCGGTTTGTCTGAACTCAAAGAGATGATTGTTGGCGCCTCGGGCAAAGACATGCGTCTTGCCGGTGCCGTCGACCGCGGCGGCGACCGGACCGAGGTAGGTCGCGGCGGGATTCGGGGCCACGGTCGCGGCGGCGAAGTGGCTGTCATCGAGCAGCTGGGTGAACGCCTCGATCGTCGGGCCGGCGGCGGTGGCGTTGACTCGTGTCACTGCGGCCCCGTTGGCTGCCGGTGCGACCGCCCCGTCGAGCCCGACGATGACTTGGCCCCCGGGCTGGATGCCGCCGCCATTTGGTCCGCTGACACGAATCGGGGCGACCGAGTCGATTCGCACCTCACCACCCGTCCCGAAGGACGCGTCGAGAATTCCGTTGTGGAAGCGCATCAGGATGGCTGGTGATGCACCGCAACTGGCATTGATCGCCAAGACGTAGATGTCCGGCCCGGACAGAAGGATGAGGCCGCCGGTCGGCGAGCAGTTCTCGACGGGGCCCGTGAGGATCCCGCCGCTTCCGAAC
>JAUTXM010000369.1 GCA_030838025.1 Acidimicrobiaceae bacterium | reverse complement strand
CGAGCTGGCCCACCCGCTGGCGCTGCGCGAGGAGTTCGTTCACCCCGGTGAGCTGTCGCCGCTGTATCTGCGCAAGGCCGACGTCCGCATCAACTGGGTCGAGCGCACGGGCGGTGGGGGCGGCTCTGACAGCTCGGGTGCCTCGGGTGCCGGCTCGGGTGCCTCGGGCGGCGCCCTGCGGGACGCCGGGTAGCCGCCGTGGCATCGAGAGTCAGCGACTTCGGCCCCCCCGCGGGCGGCGCCGTCCCCGATCCGCGACCCGACGGTCTGGCGGTGCATCTCGTCCCCATGCGCCGCCGCCACCTGCGGTCGGTGATGCGCATCGAAGCCCAGGTGTACCCCCGTCCGTGGTCGCTGCCGCTCTTCATGAGCGAGCTCAACCTGCGGACCAGCCGGGTGTACTACGTGGCCCGGGTCAACGGCATCGTCGTGGGCTACTGCGGTCTGATGCTCGTCGAGGGCGACGGCCATATCACCAACATCGCCGTCGACCCGGCGTGGCATCGCCATCAGATCGGGACCCGGCTGATGCTCAACGCGGCCCGCCAGGCCGCCGCCCACGATGCCACCCGCCTCACCCTCGAGGTGCGGATGAGCAATCGGGCCGCCCAGGAGCTGTACCGCAAGTTCGGCTTCGAGGCGGCCGGGGTGCGCAAGAACTACTACGCCGAGTCCCGGGAGGACGCCCTCATCATGTGGGCCTATGGGCTCGACACCGCGGCCTATGCCGAACGGCTGGCGGGGATCGAGGCCACGCTGCGGGGTTCGACCGTCGTCGACGATGGTGACCCCGGGCGGTGAAAATCCTCGCCATCGAAACCTCGTGCGACGAGACGGCTGCGGCCGTGGTGGAAGATGGCCGGCGCGTGCTCTCCTCGGTGGTGAGCAGCCAGATCGACCTCCATGTGCGGTTCGGCGGGGTCGTGCCTGAGGTGGCGAGCCGGGCGCATGTCGAGCTGCTCACGCCGGTCGTGGCCGAGGCCCTGCTGGAGGCGGGCGTCGACGGCAAGGAGATCGACGCCGTGGCGGCCACGGCCGGGCCGGGGCTGATCGGGTCGCTGCTCGTCGGGCTGAGCGCCGCCAAGGCCTACGCCCTGGCGTGGCAGGTGCCGTTCGTCGGGGTCAACCACATGGAGGCCCATCTCCACGCCGCTTTCTTGGAGGAACCCGACCTGGCGCTGCCGGTGGTCGTGCTGCTGGTGTCGGGCGGCCACACCCTGCTGATCGCCATGGAGGATGCCGCGTCGGGGTCCGGTTCCGGTTCCGGTTCCGGTTCCGGTTCCGGGGGCGCACCGTTCCCGTTCCGGTACCGGTTGCTCGGCCAGACCATCGACGATGCGGCGGGAGAGGCGTTCGACAAGGTGGCCCGTTTCCTCGGTCTCGGGTATCCGGGTGGGCCGGCCATCGACGCCTTGGCGGCAACCGGCGGCGGCGATCCCCGAGCCGTCGCCTTCCCGCGGGCGATGCGGGCGGAGGGATACGACTTCTCGTTCTCCGGCCTGAAGACCAGTGTCATCAACTATGTGCGCAAACACCCCGATGTCGAGGTGGCAGACGTGGCGGCCTCGTTCCAGGAGGCGGTCGTCGATGTGCTGGTCACCAAGGCCCGCCGGGCGGCGAGGGAGTTGGGGGCACGAGGCATCTGCATCGGCGGCGGGGTGGCCGCCAACTCACTCCTGCGCTTGCGCATCCTCGAAGCGTGCGTCGAGGACGGCATCACGGCCTTCGTGCCCAGCCGGGCCATGTGCACCGACAACGCGGCCATGATCGGCGTGACCGCCTGGTACCGCCTTCGGGCGGACGGTCCGAGCCCCCTCGACTTGCCCGCCCTCCCCAACCTGGCTCTGCCCTTCTCCTGACAGTCCTCCTCGCGCGGGGCCCTTGTGCTTTGTCCGAGCCCGGGGCGGCGTTGCCCAGCGCGCGGGACTACCCTTCGGCGGTATGGATGAGGGCAGTTCCACACCATACGGTCAGGATTCGCCGCCACCTGGATCGGGTCCGCCGCCCGGTTACGGCGCCCCGCCACCGCCCAATTACCCGCCCCCGGGTGGTTACGGCGGCCCCCCGCCGGGCGGTTACGGCGGCCCGCCGCCGGGCTACGGGGCGCCCGGTGGCTACAACGCCGGGCCGCCGACGTCCGATGACCGGACCTGGGCCCTGCTCAGCCACCTCAGCTACTTCGTGCTGTCGATCATCGGGCCCATCATCATCATGGTGACCAAGGGCAAGGAGAGCGCCTTCGTGCGGGACCAGGCGGTGGAGGCGCTGAACTTCCACATCACGTTGGCGATCGCATCGGTCATCTCGTTCATCTTGATCTTCGTGATCGTCGGCATCTTCCTGTTGGCGGCGGTGATCATCGCCGGTGCGGTGCTGGCGATCATGGGCGCCATCGCGGCCTACAACGGCACCGCGTACCGATACCCCCTCACCCTCCGGCTGGTCAAGTAGCCGTTGGCGGGTCCGGGTAGGGCGGGCTTTGCACGCCCCGATTGCCCGCCGCGGTTGAAGTTCCCTCCAAGCGCCGCTATCGTTAGCACTCGTCCATTGAGAGTGCTAAATGGCCCACGGTGGCGCAACACCCATGAATCTGCAGCCGCTCGACGATCGGATCGTCGTAAAGCAGAACGAAGCCGAAGAAAAGACCGCATCTGGCCTCGTTATCCCCGACACGGCCAAGGAGAAGCCCCAGCAGGGTGAAGTCCTTGCGGTCGGACCCGGCCGTCGCGCCGACACCGGCGAGCTGATCCCGCTCGATATCGCTGTCGGTGACACCGTCTTGTACTCCAAGTACGGCGGGACCGAGATCGTCGTCGACGGCGAGGACCTGCTCGTCCTCACGAGCCGTGACGTACTGGCCAAGGTGATCAAGTAGTGCCCAAGATCCTCAAGTTCGACGAATCGGCCCGCCGGCACCTGGAGGCGGGCGTCAACAAGTTGGCCGACGCCGTCAAGGTGACCCTCGGGCCCAAGGGCCGCAACGTGGTCCTGGCCAAGAGCTTCGGTCCCCCGACCATCACCAACGATGGCGTGACCATCGCCCGTGAGGTCGAGGTCGACGATCCCTTCGAGAACCTCGGCGCCCAGCTCGTCAAGGAAGTAGCCACCAAGACCAACGACGTCGCCGGCGACGGCACCACGACCGCCACCGTCCTGGCCCAAGCCCTGGTCCGTGAGGGCCTGCGCAACGTGGCCGCAGGGGCCAACCCGACCGCCCTCAAGAAGGGCATCGACTTGGCAGTCAAGGAAGTCGTCCTGGCCATCAAGGAGCAGGCCAAGGAGGTCGACGACAAGGCCGAGATCGCCCAGGTCGCGGCCAACTCAGCCGCCGACCGCAAGATCGGCGACGTGCTGGCCGACGCTATCGACCGGGTGGGCAAGGATGGCGTCGTCACCATCGAGGAGTCCAACACCTTCGGGATGGAGCTCGAGTTCACCGAGGGCATGCAGTTCGACCGCGGTTACCTGTCGCCGTACTTCGTTACCGACCAGGAGCGCCAGGAGTGCGTGCTCGAAGATGCGTACATCCTGATCTGCAACGGAAAGATCAGCGCCGTTCACGACCTGGTCAAGGTGCTGGAGCGGGTCATGCAGACCAGCCGCCCGCTGCTGATCATCGCCGAGGACGTCGAGGGCGAAGCCCTGGCGACGCTCGTCGTCAACAAGATCCGCGGC
>JAUTXM010000329.1 GCA_030838025.1 Acidimicrobiaceae bacterium | reverse complement strand
GTCGGGGTGGCCGGCGCCGCCGGCTTGTCGGCGTACACGTACGTTGCGCCACCGGCGACGCCCAACGTGACCCAGGTCACCGTCACTGACGCCGCACTGGCCCGGGACGGCATCGAGGAGATGACCGCCGTGTTTCCGGAAATGGTAAAGCAGCCCGGGGCGGCCGCCCCGGGGCAGGGAAAGAGCGTGACTGGCGTGCCCGCTTGCTGTTCGGCGGTGGTGCCGATCTCGACCGCGGTGGGTGCGACGGTGCTGGAACCCGTCGAGGTGACTTGGCCGCCGCCTGCGATGGGTCCGATGGCGGGGACGAGGACGATGCCGGAGGGGGCGGCGGGCAGCGTTCCCGCGGTGGTTGACGAGTTTGTCGCCGGGTTGGCATCGGCGGACGACGCCGTCGTCGGAGAGCTGGTCTGGATCACTGCGGACGTCACACCCGTCCCGGTCGCGATCGCGACCACGGTGATGACGGGCAGTGTGGTGCCATTCGAAAATGATGAACCGCTGGTGGTGCAGGTCACGGCCTGGCCCACCGGTGCGGCGCACACCCAGCCGGTGCCATACGCACCCACTGCGACCACGCCGGACGGCACCGCCTGCGTGACCGATATCGGGGCTGTTTCATTGACTCCTGCCAGCACGCTCGCTGTGACGAGGTAGTTGACCGGGCCGCCGGGTTGCGAGGTCGAAGGGGCGTAGCTCGTCGTGCTGACCGCCAGCTGCGGAACCGGATTGAATGTGAGCACCTTGGCGTTGGAGATCTCGTGCACATCGGTCGAGGAGCCAGTGGTGCCGACAAACCCAAACGCCAGCTGCTTGGGGACGCCGTTGGCGTTGAGCCAGGTCTGCGACTTGTACACGCCATTCGCAACGGCCGGCAGCGCGCCGGTCAGAGTCCGCGCGCTCTGCGCGACCGGGGTGAACACGACCTTGTAGGTGCCGGCGGCAACGGACACGCCACCGTTGGAGGTCAACGAGGCGGTGGTCGGGTTAACGAGCACCTCGACCGGCACAGCCGCACCGGCACGCGTTGCTGCTTCCAAGGCGACCCTGGAGCCGACGGTGCCGTCATAGGTACTGACCAGTCCGCAGTAGCCGACAGGCCCCTTACCGGGCCCACGCACCACCACCGAACCCGGTGCCGAGGCGGAGAAGGTCGGAGGATTGGTGCACCCCGAGCCCGAAGTGGCGCTGCTGCTGAAGTCGCCGAGCACGTCGAAGCCCACGCCGAGGTAGGCGTCGTCCAAACCCTTCGCCGAACCTGCCGGGGCATACCCAAGTCCAGCTCCGGGCGGTCCCATTTCCGTGGGAACGACCGGGTTGGCCGGATCGACGGCGGCCAATACGAAGGCCAGCCCGTCGGCGCCAGTACCGCCCCACTGGTAGGAATTGAACGTGACATCCACGCCACCCGATGTCGGGAAGGTGCCCTGGCCGAAGACCCCCCCTACCTGATTTGCGGTGGCGGGGGTGAGCCGGAGCTTTCCGCTGCCTTGCTGATCGAGGCTCCCAGCGCAGCTGAGCAGAGGCGGGGTGGCGCTATTTCCCGAAGCCGTCAGACAGGCTCCATTCGTCCCGCTCGTGGGCGTCGGAACGGTGACCGTCCCGGTGCCGTCCACCGTCTTGTTGTTGAAGAGGTTCTGGAAGAGGACCGTTCCTGCCGCCGACGCGGCCGTCGGGGTACCGACGACCACCAAAGTGGCCACCAAGGAGACGCTCATCGCGATAGCCAGGGCCTTGGCGAGGCCCCCGATAGCGGCTCTTGCAGGCCTAGGCATCTCCACTACTGACGGGACGGTTCAAACGCACCGCCGCCTTCCTCACACTGGCCCGGAACTGACGGCGAGCCAGCCACACGCCAGCCGCGAGCATCAGCGCCGCGCCTGCGATGATCCCCATGCCCGGTAGGGGAACGACTATTACCTGGATGGTCATCGAGTGTCTTGTGCCGTCGGCATTGACAACAGACACCGAGGGATGACAGATACACATCAGCGGGGGCGTCCACGTGGTGCTGATATCGCGCGTTGCGCCCCGCATGACTGTGAAGTCGGGGAACGCGGCAGCGGTGCCAGAGGCACTGATCTTCAACGGTGTGGTCCCGCGGAAGTCACGGTGCACCGTTCCGGTGTCGTGGATCTTCGCCGTGATCTTCACCGGGCCACCGGTCGCGAATCCCTTGGCACTGAGGTCGCTCAGCGATGTTGTATCGCTTGTCGCCCCCGCAACGGTGATGTACACCGGTGTACCGATCCCGCGGTTGATCCTGATGTTGGCGGTGGTCTGTCCTGCCGGGACGAGGAAGACGAGAGCGACCTGGTGGTCGCCGGGCTCAGGGGTCGTAGGGACCGTTATGGACGCGGTCACTTCTTGGGTGGCGCCGGGTGCGATCTCAAAGCTCCCCGGATCGACCGTCACCCAGTCGGACGCGGAGTAGGGCGCCGTTTCCTGGAAAACCAGCGATCCGTCGGAACCACCGGTGAAGTTGCGCTTTTCTACATTGACGGACTCGGAGGATTTTCCATTGTTGGTGACCTGGATCTTCTGCGAAACGCCGATGTCGGCTTGCCCAACGACCAGCCTCGTAGGGCTAACGGTCAGCGAGAATGCCGGGGGTGTCGCGCTCGCGGGCATCGAACTCACCGACGGATTGCCGGGCGCGAACGAGCCCGAGGCTTGCGCCTCGGACCCACTCGCAAGCGGAATCGACCAGAAGGATAAGACGACGCAGGATGCGAGAGCGGCGCCGCACTTGAGCATTTTCATCATCTGAATCTCCTGGTTCCAGCAGTTGTTATGCGGCGGTGGCGATGTAGTCCAGCGTCGCTGTGTAGGTGGCCACGGCGACGACCGGAATGTGGATCAGGTAGTCAGTCGTGAGATTGTCGCCGCCGGTTGCGGACCGGCCGCCCTGACTGTGGACCGTCCGCGCCGTGCCGGCCATCAGCCCGACGTAGGCGGCCGGTACTGCGGGGGTGCCATCCCTCGCGGTGAGGAGCCCAATAGCGATGCTGTCGCCGTTGGGAACTGCGGGCGTCATCGTCGCCGTTCGGGACTGGACGGTGACTCCATAGCCGACGTTGTTGGTTTCGACGTTATAGGACACCGCGCTCAGAAGCTCCACATCCGAGCCGGGCGAACCCGACAGCGTGAAACTTGGCGTGAGACCGGTCATCGTGATTCCGGGCGTGACGCCGACATTCGCGACAACGGGGCCGCCCGGAGCCGCAGAAGCGACCCCGGTCATTCCGCCGACCGCACCAAAGCCGGCGACTACCAGTCCGCTGGTCAGGGCAATCGAAGCTAGCTTGGATGCGATTTTCATGGCTGTCAGCTTTCTCTCTGGGGTTCACCACCAGTATCGGCGCTGAATATCAAGGTGCTCTCAAGGCTTCTTCAAGATTTGCTCAAAGTTCAGAATGTGTTATTCGACGCCGAATAATTGCGGCAACATGGAGAGAGGCACAGTTGTCTGGCTGCGCCTCCTCTTGCCCGAAGGAGGCACGGACCAATCAGGGCATGCGTCCTTCGCCGTTTTCCCGTTGGACAATGCCGGGCGCCAAGACCGGGCAGGCACCCACCTGTGTCGAGCTACCAGGGTCGCCTCGCCGCATCCTCGAGCAACCCGCGGTCAGCTGACGCGGACGGGTACAGGCCCACCGCCCGAGCGTTACCGTCAAGAGACATTCGTCGGTCTCAGACGAGTAGCCGGCCATGCGCGACCGTCGGCGGTTCTACGTCCCTGACGGGGACCTTTAGGCGCTGCCCGACCGTACGACGTTATCGAAATCCAGATCGAGTCGGACTCGGTCGGCTCGGTCGAGTGTGGGGCCGGGCGTCAATATTCGATTTGGATGATCGATACGCTCGGTTGGCGCTCTCTGGCGGCGCCATTCCGGACGGCTCCAGCTACCCAGCCTCGGACTCCGCTGGGACCGGCACCCGACCGTTCCACAAGGCATTCATCAGGCGACCGTCGAACGCCTCGGGAGGCCCATTCTCCGGTCCACCGAACAGGCCGCCGAGAAGTCCCATCATCAGCGGCTCAGTCTGTTGGAGCTCGAAGAACCGGGCCCGGCGAGCCGGTCGATCCTCACCGTCGGTCGCAAACGCGCTGGCCATGAACGCTGCGCAGAAGCGAAGCCGGCGCATCCGCTCGGCCCGCTCGGTCGCATACCCGGCAAACGCGGACGGCGCCACATTGCCGGCTCGGACCACATCTCTGACCGTTCGGGCATCGCGCATGGCGATCGACAGTCCCTGGCCGATGATCGGATCGTTCCAGCCGGCTGCGTCTCCGATCAGCACGACTCCTTCGACGAACGGTTCGTCCGTCCAGGAGTCATCGCCAGGGAATGCGGCGAGCGGCCCCGCAGGGTTCGCCCTGACCAAGTCGTCGGCGAACGGCAGACACTCGAAGGCGCACGACCGGCGGAACTCGTCGAGGCCGCCCGACCCACTGAAGCGATGGCGTTGGGCCACGCCCGGCATCAGGTAGATCCGGAGTTGACCATTGCCTTGATGGAAGGCGGCCATGAACAGGTCGGCTTCACTGGCCAGGAAATCCTGGCCATCGGGAACAATCCCTTCCAGGCCCTCGATGAGGAGTCCGGCCACCAGGTGGGTCTCCTCCTGGCGGTGCAATGGGATGTCGAGCT